>JBAUVX010000211.1:0-4456 GCA_049583465.1 Waddliaceae bacterium
GTGAAACAGGAATCTTTCGCCTTTAGGAGAGAGAGGTTCAAAAAGGAGTACGCTCATGAATAAGGATCTCACGAATGAACAGCAACTTGCAACATTATTTGTGTGCCAGCTGGCTTTGCCAAATCCCTTCTTGAATAAAAAATTCTTTACGATCAAAAGGAAAAATTCACGAGACTCTGGAGGGCTATTGCTGAATTATAAGCAATGGATTATGATGGATCGACTTCCAAGACTTGCATTAAATAAGGATGGCCATGAACATTTTAGTCGTCGGGATAGGCTATGTGGGTCTTGTCACAGCGACATGCCTGGCAGAAATGGGGCATCATGTCATTTGCCTCGATATTAACCGCGCAAAAATTAAAGGCCTAAACAACGGACACATCCCCATTTATGAGCCCGGCCTTGAAGAAATGCTTAAAAGAAACGTAAAGGGAGGCAGAATCCTCTTTACCACAGACTATTGCCAAGCGGTTCAGTCTTCTTTTGTCTGCTTTATCACTGTCGACACGCCTGTCGCATCAAATGGCGAAGCCGACCTTCGAGCGGTCAAAGAGGTGGCGGGTTCCATCGCTAAATATATGCAAGAGCCGCGCATTATCGTCAATAAATCGACTGTACCGGTCGGAACAGCGCTTGCAATCAAACAGTGGATTCAAGAGATTTTAGAAGAGAGAAAGGTTTCGGTCGATTTCGATGTCGTTGCTAATCCCGAGTTTCTGAAAGAGGGAAATGCAATCATGGATTTTATGAAACCGGATCGTGTCATTATCGGCGTCGACAACTCTCATGCTGTGAAGATCATGAAAGAGATCTACTCTCCATTCATGCTCAGCCATGAAAGACTCATCATCATGGACACATTGTCAGCAGAAATGACCAAATACGCATCAAATGCTATGCTTGCCACACGCATTTCTTTCATGAACGAACTTGCAGGTTTCTGTGAATTAACAGGCGCAGATATCAATAAAGTGCGTAAAGGGATGGGAGCCGATACGAGAATTGGCTACAGCTATCTCTATGCAGGTGTCGGCATTGGAGGCTCCTGCCTTCCCAAAGATCTTGCGGCTCTCGATATGCATGCAACCACAATGGGGTATCCTATGCCCATTCTCCAAGCAACAAGGGAGATTAATACACGGCAAAAACGGATTCTTGGAGAAAAAATTCTCCACTACTTTGGAGAAGAGGACACTCTTGAACAACGGACAATTGCCATTTTTGGCTTGTCCTTTAAACCGGATACGGATGATATGAGGGAAGCTCCTTCCCTTGTCACAATCCGGCAGCTTCTCGAAGCAGGCGCCCATCTCCGTCTCTTCGACCCTGTAGCGATGGAAAAGGCAAAAAAGCTTGTTCCTCAACATCCACGCATTACCTGGTGCGATGATGAGTATCACGCAGCACAAAGCAGCGATGCCATTGCCCTGGTGACTGAGTGGAAACAATTTCGTTTTCTTGACTTTAGTTCCCTTCTGGAGAAAATGAAGGGAAATGCGTTTTTTGACGGAAGGAATCAATACAACCCCCGAGAAATGACCCTATACGGTTTCAACTATATCAGCATTGGCCAACGCCCTTATTATGCAAAAAAACAAGCCGAGATTGGCCTCTGAATCATGAACACCTTCCAATGCTACCTCAGAAGTCAGTGGGAAAAAATCGAAAAACGGTTAAATGAACTCGTTCCCAAACCATCCGCTCCTGATCAATCCCTCTTTCATGCCGCACGTTATTCTTTGATCAACGCCGGTAAACGGATACGCCCTATTCTCACCCTTGCAACAACAGAAATGCTCGAAGGAGACATCGAGCAAGCGCTTTCCCCGGCCTGCGCATTGGAAATGGTCCACACGTATTCGATGATCCACGACGACCTTCCCTCTATGGATAATGACGATTTTCGAAGAGGTAAACCGTCCTTGCATAAAATCTACCCGGAAGGAGAAGCCATTTTAGCCGGTAATCTCTTGTTAACGCTTGCCTTCGAATTGATCGCCGACGAATCAACACTTACTCCACAGCAACGAGTCAATCTCATTTCCTCCCTGGCCAAAAACTCCGGAGGAGGGGGAATGATCGCAGGGCAAGCCATGGACTTGCAATCGGAGGAGAAAAAAATGGATCTCAAGAGGTTAAAGGAGATCTATCTAAAAAAAACAGCTGCTTTAATCAGCACTTCCGTTGAATTTGGAGTCATCATTTCCGATGCTCCTTCCGACATCAGAGACACCCTTCAACATTTTGCTCAAGAGATCGGCCTTGCCTTCCAAATTATTGATGATATTCTCGATGTAACTTCGAGTAAAGAAAAGCACGGCAATATGATCGCCTCCGATGTGAAAAATGGCAAAACAACGTATCCCTCCCTTATGGGCTTGGAACAGGCAAGGACAGCGACTCATTCCCTTTTATGCTCGGCAAAAGAAAAATTAGCTGCACTTCCCTATGATACATCGATTCTCAGCCAGATTACCGATTTTGTCGCTAACCGCACACACTAATTGCGAGGCGTCTTTCAAACCCGAGTTTTCAATTTGCCCGTTTTCGATTTGAAGGAATGCTGCCGCACACGAGGTTCCAAACCGGCAATCTCTACGACATCGATCTGCTGTCCGGTAAACTTTTCAATCTTCTTCACTAAAGGGACATCGTGGCTCATTGCAAAAGATAATGCTACCCCTTTGGCTCCGTTACGTCCCGTACGCCCTATCCGATGAACATAGTCCTCAACATGACGGGGGAGGTCGAAATTAATAACGTGTGTGATTGACTGCACATCGATACCCCGCGATGCAACATCAGTTGCCACCAATATTCTGATTGTGCCGTTCCTCAATTGCATGATCGTCTTCGTTCGCTGCCTCTGGTTCATATCACCATGCAATGCAGCTGTACGGTACCCTTTGTCGAGCAACTTTTCAACAAGCTGGTCAGCATTTCGTTTTGTTGAAGTAAACACAATGGCATAGTCAATACTGCCTTCACTTAGAACGTGATTGAGAAGACGGGTTTTATGAGACAAACCGTCAACATAATGGAGCCTCTGCGTGATGTTATCATCCTTTGAATGACCGGGATGCACAATAATTTCCATGGGTTTGTTCAAAAGCCGCTCCGATAATTTAATGACCTTCCCTTGCAACGTCGCGGAAAATAACAACGTTTGGCGCGATGGCGGCGTTGCCGCAACAATCTGTTCAACAGGTTCAATAAACCCCATATCGAGCATACGATCGGCTTCATCGAGAACCAGCATCTCCAGACGGGGAAAGTCGATCTTGCGTTGATTGATGAAATCAATAAGACGCCCGGGAGTAGCAATTAGGATATCGTAAGGGCGGGAAAGCTTGCGTATCTGTATATGGTATGGAACACCGCCTCCAATACAGACAGTTTTTACATGAGGCAAATATTTGCTGTACTTCTCCGCCTGTACCGCAATCTGCATCCCAAGCTCCCGTGTAGGAACAAGGATAAGGACTCGCGGCCCCTTGCCGGTCTTCGATGCAGAAGCGACTATTCGATTAAAAGCCGGCAACAAAAACGCTGCCGTCTTCCCTGTTCCCGTCTGTGCTGAAGCTCTGACGTCGAAGCCTTTCATGATTTTTGGTATTGCTTTTAATTGGATTGCTGTCGGTTCGGAGTATCCCGCATTACCAAGAGCTTGAAGAATTTTGGGATGTAAACCTAGATTATCAAAAGTCATTTATTTTTTAATCCTAAGACCTAGGAAGGGGTTTTTGTAAATCCACCTTTGGTAAGGAGTTGAGTTATACACATTCAAATCCAATTCTTGAGTTTGAATGTGTATATAGCCCCTTCCAAAAAAGTAAAGTTTTGAATAATCCCCCATATAAGGTGGGGGGATTGTCATTATTCACATAGCGGTAAATTGCATTTTTTAAGTAGGTCTAATATAGCATATTCATTAAATTAAAAGATATCTTATAATTCAGATTTATTTTTTAACCCGGGTTATGCGAGAGGTTTTTCGCACAAACCGGGTTTTTAGTCCTAAACTCGCGTTAATAAGGAGGTAACGTTCACGGGGCCTATCACGCTTAAGCCCAAGTTCCGCATTTTGCGCGGACAATTTCTTCATCTTTTTGATTCTAAGCGGATTATAAAATCTCGATTGGTGATCACAGGGCTTTTGTTCACCTTGTCTAGGAAAAATTTCGGTCACTTTTTGCACAAAGATACGCCATGGGCGAATTGCGATTTTGCGATTTCGGTTGATAATGCGCAGGTACTAGTTTCACCACTCATTTAAAGCATGGTTGTTAGTGTAAAACACAGAGACACAGAGAGCACAGAGAGAAAAGACGGGGGCAGTTCTAAGCTCAAAATCCGTTTATGATTCGATGAAGGCCATCAACCAACTTTTCCTCATGAAAGTTAATCAGTAATCCAACCTGTAAATTTAGCAATCGCAAATGCGAAAGGGTCT
>JBAUVX010000212.1:0-7271 GCA_049583465.1 Waddliaceae bacterium
GCCCCCGTCCTTTCTCTCTGTGCTCTCTGTGTCTCTGTGTTTTACACTAACAACCATGCTTTAAATGAGTGGTGAAACTAGTACCTGCGCATTATCAACCGAAATCGCAATTCGCCCATGGCGTCAATACACAAGGTTCAACTTCTGACCTATAAAACCTTCTTTGCGGCTTTGCGTTTGATTTTTTTTGGGAGGACTTACGCAACAAGGCTAATTGTCGGTCCAAATTTTTGCGATTGTCTTAACATCTTGAGACAATGCTGTCGGTAGGTTTGGATCCTCAAGGAGGGAAAGAAACTGAGCTTGTTGGGAAGGATCTTTCAATCCCTCGCAGCACAAAGCCAGATAGGTTGCTAGGGGAGAATGCGCGCGCACCTCTTCTTCTATGAGAAGGGTTAAGCAGGCGGCGGCAACGTCGCTCTCATCCTTAAATGCGATCAAAGCAATCGCAGCCCTTTCATTATCAAAATTTAGGGGCCGGGTTCGGACAACTCTTAGCAGAAAATCCTTGGCGGGAGCGCCAATGAGCTGTAGAGCTTTTAAAGCGATATCGTCGTGGTGCAAATCGCTTTCTCCAATTGTCTCGAAAAGAGAAATGATTGCACGTTTATCTCCAATTCTCCCCAGGCACTTTGCTGCCAAAAGGGGAGCCGTGCCATAACCGGGAAAAAGTGGATCAAAAAAATCTGTCGAGCGTAAAAGATCCATTAAGATGGGAACGATAGGTCCGCTCTTTTTGACGATCGCTGCAATTTCCGACTCAGGCTCTTCTTCTTCGGAAAGAATGAGATCGGCAATTAACAAAGGGTAATTATTCGTAAGGGAGGAATCTTCATAAAGATCGCGCAGTTTCTTGTAGGCATCTTTTGCCTTTGCAACCTTTTCTGCTTCAGGGCCTGTTAAGAGAAGAGGGGCAAGATCTTGGCTGGCTTTTTTCTCTAACTCTGCCAGCCTTTGAATGTCTTCGATCCCGAAATCGAGGCATATCCCCTTTCCATTGCTTTGATAATAATCGAGCATAATGGAAAATTGACCGCCAAAGTGAATATCGCGATGCATCAAAATGGCGTTATCCGTTGCGGAACGGAGTGGAAAATGTCCCTGATCATCGTTCATTGACTTTTTTATAGACCTCGCGGGCATTATAGCTGGACCTAATGAAAGGACCGCAGAACATGTAATCCACGCCAATTGAGCTGCCGTAGTCTTCATATCGTTTAAATTGTTCCGGGGTGACAAACTCTTTGACTAATAACTTGCGGCGGTCGGATTGCAAATACTGTCCGATGGTGATGATCCGGCAGCCGGCCTCGTATAAATCGAGAATGGCCTGCCTGCCTTGGGCTTCAGTTTCCCCGAAACCCGCCATAAACCCCGACTTGATCAGCATACGGCTGTTTTTGCGGGAATGCATGTACTCTAGAACATGCAACGTCCTTTCATAGGTGGCTTTGTGCCGTACGCGAGGGGTCAGTTCTCTTACGGTTTCAATGTTGTGATTAAAAATTTCCGGCTCAACAGAGAGCATTGTTTCCAATGCTTGTTCATTTCCGAAAAAGTCGGAAGTGAGCACTTCGATCGTCACCTCTGCCGTTTGTTTGCGAATCTCTTTGATTATCCGCGATAGGTGCTCGGCACCGCCATCTTGGACATCATCACGAGCGACCATGGTGATGACAACATGTTGTAAACCAAGCGCTTTAACCGATTCCGCCACGCGTTTAGGCTCATCGGACTCTAAAGGCTTTGGTGTGCGTGAAAAATCGATGGAACAAAACCCGCAGCTTCGGGTGCACGCATCTCCCATGACGAGAAACGTCGCCGTTTTTTGGGACCAGCACTCCGGCAAATTGGGGCATTTCGCCTCTTCGCAGACAGTGGGCATGCGGTGGTGAGAAAGTATCGTCCCCGTTTTCCCCGTATTGCCTCCTTTGGGGAGTTTGCGATGCAGCCAAGAGGGAAAGCGCCCTAAACCCACCGCCTTGCCTGCTGCAGAGATCTCCGGATTTTCGGGAAGAGCATTGATGCGTCGTTTTCTTACCTTGGGGGAGATATCAAAGAGATCGGTTTTAGCCATTTTAGAGGGTCATCTTCCTTTTGCTTTTTTCTTGGGGGGGGAGGTGCAGGGGCTGCTCGTTGGCGAGAAGAACCGCTTCCAACCAAGCCTCCGAAATTGTCGGATGAGCATGTATGGTGTCGGCAACGCAATCCAGTGTCATCTCGTTGGCGATCACAACGCCCATTTCAGCCACAAGCGTTGCTGCTTCATGCCCCACCACTTGGGCACCTAGGATTTGCCCGGTGTCGCGGTCGGACACCACCTGAGCGAATCCTTCGGTCTGTTCTGTCGCTTGTGATTTTCCCAGCACCCGGAAGGGAAATGTCCCCACGGTGGCGTGATAGCCATTGGCAATGGCCTCTTCCAACGTATAGCCGACCGTTCCTATTTCGGGATTTGTAAAAATGACCGAGGGAACAGCATGGTAATGCATCCGTTTTGGTTTTCCTAAAATATTGCTTGCCGCCACCAACCCTTGGTGCGAGGCGACATGGGCTAACCACCATGGAGAAGCGATATCGCCCACAGCATAAATACCGGGGGTGCTCGTCTCCATCCGCTCATCCACGGCAATCATTCCGTTATCCTTCACGATAACCCCGGCATTTTCCAAACCAATACCGGACGTATTGAGCACCCGGCCTGTAGCAACAAGCGCCATGTCCGCGTCGAAGGTATTTCCGCCGGCAAGCCGAACGGTAATTCCCGAATCGTTCCGATCAATTCCTTGCACCACAACATTTGTATGGATGGCAATCCCCTTCTTTTTAAAGGCTTTCGTGAGCTCAGCTGAAACGCTGCTGCATTCCATCGGAAGGATTCTAGGAAGAGCCTCTAATATCGTCACATCGACGCCGAATTCGATATAAAGCGACGCAAATTCACACCCAATGATCCCCCCTCCCACGATGACGAGCTTTTGAGGAAGGGTTTCAATTTCCAGCATCGATGTTGAATCGTGGATTTTTTCGTGATCAAAGGGGAAGTCCGCCATGATTTTTGGTTCCGATCCTGTGGCAATGACGGTATGATCAACGACAATTTCCCCTTGATCCTCGCCGATAATTTTGATCCGATTCGGTGCCACAAATTTTCCAAATCCCCGCAAAAGGGTGATGTTGTTAGCAGCGATTACCCCTTCCAGCCCCTTGCGTACCTTGTTAACCACCCGATTCTTGCGTTGCACCATTTTTTTAAAATCAAAGGAGTATTTTTCGATGTGAATTCCCAGTTCTTCTGCTAGTTTAATGTGATGCAACGCTGAAGCGCTTGCAATTAGCGCTTTGGAGGGGATGCATCCTCGATTCAAGCAGGTTCCCCCTAGCTGATCCCCCTCGATGAGTGCGACAGACTTTCCTCCTTGTGCAAGGGAGATTGCTGCGGGGTAGCCTCCGGGTCCTCCTCCTAGTACTGCGACATCAAACTTTTTTCCGTTAACGTGTTTTCCGCTCATAGTTATCTCTCTGTGGATGTGAATTTCATTGTACAGGAATTTTGGGTATGAGAAAAGACCTACTTTTAGGCGTGTAGAGAAGACATGCGAACAATGGGCATGACCGGGGATTTATGATGAAGATGCCGATGGGCACTCGCGTAAAATCGAGTTGATGGCATGCAGAAATACAGGATCGTCCGTCTGCCAATCCTGAACTTCCCCGGGATATCCCTCGATCCAACCCCATCCGCTGCCATAAAAATCGCTCTCAACGATTAGCAAGCGCTTTCCATCGGGAATCTGCACGTGATTGGCAGCTTCATATAACAATTTAACCCCTATCAGCTGCCCATTCGTTCTTTCTCTTGCAAAGTGTTCCTCTAAAACCGCATTGCCATAAGATATCTGTAGAAAGAGGGCAAACCCCTTTTCTACGACATAATAATGCATCCCCAGGCTGGCAATCCCATGCCCTCCTAGACCAAACAGGACGTATTCTTTGACAGGTCCGGAAACGACTTCTTGGACACAGGCATTGATGTCATAAATATCCGGGCCATTGAGTCGGGTGCCAAAGACGTCGGGAGAAATTTCTCGAATCTTCGGGAGAAATTTTTCGGCAATGCAGGGACGATTCAGCTTTTCCCGGTTGAAAAAAGCAATCGCTTTCGGACGTTGAAGATCTTTTGGAATGCTTTCTAATTTCTTCATCTCTTTACCTCTTTTCACGCGAGTTTTTTGGATTGATCTGCGATTGCTCAAAATTCTCGATGGGCTCTCAGGTGGTTCCAACCTCTTTTATCTTTGTCATGGATCAGCTTCTCCCGCATCCAATAGCTGTTGTTGCTATTCATTCTCTCTTTGGATTGAGGTGTCAACAGGTCGTCGGCTGTCGGCACGATCATGCAGCCTCTTTGTGTGTGATCAGCTAACTCATCCAACCTTTGCATTGTTGCATCAACCTCTTTCTCGGAAAGATACAGTTCGAGTTCTTGACAAAATGTCGTTCTATCCTCTTTTGCAAGCTTTCTAATTTGCCTCATAATGGATTGAGTCATGACCGGCGGCTTTCGGAGCATGAGAGAGGCATTATTGGGAACAATCCCCCTAAATCGGGCTTGTTTTCTCACATCTTGTCCTTCTATCACTGCCCCGGTTCCAAAGGAGCAATCATTGTCAATTGCCATCACCTTGCCATCATCGTCAATCATATAGTTTTCCGGGTGGCGATCGACCTGCCCTGTAATCCAATCAAAAACCTGCAGCTTTAACAACCCTTCTGCCGTTGTGGGATTATCAAGATTAACTTCGTGCCGCATCTGCAATTTCCATTCTCCGCCTACCTTTTTCTTTTTTAGCTCCCTGCATTTCAAGGTGTCCTTGAAAAAAGCGATATTGTCATTTGAAAGGTCCTCGATGCGCTTTTTTTCCAGGCGCCCTAAAAAACTTCTTAATTCCGGGTCATTGGCGCCGATCAATGTCTTCTTTTCATCGGCAAACACCGCATCTTTCCTTTGCAATTTCCACTCTCCATCTACCTTTTTCTTTTTCAGCTCCCTGCATTTCAATTGAACCCTTAAAAAAGCGATATTGTCCTTTGAAAGGTCCTTAATGCGCTCTTTTCCCAGAAGCCTTAAAAATCTTCCCAATTCCGGGTCATCGGCATCGATCAACGTCTTCTGTTTTGCCGCAACCTTCGGAGAGCTTCCCTTTGCCTTTTCCATGAGAATGCCCCGTTCGCCATTGACATAATGATATGTCGTCTTCACCGATATACGCTCATCGCCAAAGAGATGGCCATCTACAACAGAGCTGGCAACGAAACGGTCCAAAAAGTGTCCCTCAGCTCCGGAGGGGATTCCTGCAGCTTCGGCAGTCCCAATTGCTTTTTGTATCCACGCGCTAATCCCGCCCTTCCAGCTTTTTGGCTCAGGTTTAAATACGCCGGTTTTTTCTCCATTTTTTCCATATTTTACCCTGCTAACCACATTGACGGCGCCTCCACCAAGGGGTTTAACGTCTTTTGTATGAATGTGCCCTGTTTTGAGAAACTCTGTCAGCCGATCAAGTTTTTCTTTTACGTCAGGATCTTGCTCTTTTGTTGTTTCTTTAAGTTTATCGTAAATATGGCTAACGACCTCCCGATCATATCCTCGCAAATCGGATGGGGAGAGCAGGCAAAGCATGCTTTGCTGGGGGAGGGGGAGTTTAGATACTGCATCGGAAACCTCCTCTTTCCAATTTGCATTTGGTACGCTTTTTAATTCATCGGCAAAATCGTTAAATGTCAGAAAAGAATCTTTCCCTCGTGCTGCCTGTGGTAAAAGCAGCTCTAAGGCACTGCCTGCTTTTGTTACCTTTTCGTTGGATCTGTTTCTTAGCCACGACTCGATCCTTCTTGCAACTTTTTGCATTGCGCTGGTTTTAGGCGGTGCTGCAGATTTTGACTCCTCTACGGGCTTTTCTACAACCAGTTTCTCGGTTTTATGTTGACCGCTAGGGGGCATTTTTCTATTAAACAAATTTACAAAAGGGGCAAGCCTTTCTTGCGCCAGAGATCCAACTATTTGTCCTTTACTTCCTTTTGAAGTACTATCATTCTTATCAAAATTTTCGAACTTGTGAACTAAATCTGATGTTTTTACATTTGTTCTTGAAACAGACATAACAACCTACTTAAACAATAATTATTATGATTACACTTTAATTATAACAAAAAATTTATAAATTAAAAAATAAATTATATTTAATAAATTATTAAATATATGTAAAGTATTTAAATAATTAATAAATAAAGGGCTCCCAAACAACACAAAATGAAAAAATTGGAGGGAACGGAGAGAAAATCATTTTCCTCTAGGTTTCGGAGTAGCAGGAAAAGGAAAAGTATGGCACAGTGATGGGCAAGACGAGAAATGCATGCACCATGACAGGGACGCAAAAACAGAAAATATGTTGGAATTGCGAAGGGCGGGTTTCTCTTGAAGAGGAGAACTGCCCCTATTGCGCAGTCTATTTAGGTCCTGCTCCCGGGAAAGGGGATTGGGACATGTTAGCGCCTCCTTACCGTATTGTCGACAACCAAGACGAGGAAGGCAAAGGGACTGTTCCCCCTTCTCCCTATACTAGGGAAACAGACGGCAAAAACAATGAGCAAGACGAAGCGGAAGCGGCAGCCGTCCGCTCGGAAATGCAAAAAGTCGTCTATCCTCTCATCCTCTTATCCGGCGGAGCCATGGGCTTCTTATTCGGGTTCGTTTTGCTGTTCTTTTCTCAGGAAGGTCTGTTTACTTTAAGTTGGAATGCAAACTACTGGTACGTCTATCTTGGGGCGGCATTGCCGATGCTTGCGGGGGGGTGGAAAGCTTTAAAGCGCTTTGAACCTCCCCATGGCTAAAGCCAGGGGATTCCGGACGGGGCTCACGCGCACCTTTCGAGGCTCGTTCCGAGCCCGACAAGGAGAGTGTTGATCGCAGCATTTTGATCGCGATCATGTAAAATACCACATTCTGTACACTCCCAATGTCTTACCGACAAGCCTGTTTTTCCTGTCGGACCTGTTTTGGCCAAACAGTGCGAACGGGTCATGGTGGAACCTTTGGAATCAACTTCGATGTACGTCCTACCGCCTGCACGGCACTTGTATGACGACATGGAACGAAGTTGGTAGTGGCTGCTTTCTGCCACTGATCTTCCGTATTTCTTGGCTATCCCTTTGATATTATCTTTGCTAAAAGCGATGGTGTCGTATTTCTCTATAAGTTTCCGAGATAGCTT
>JBAUVX010000213.1:0-1616 GCA_049583465.1 Waddliaceae bacterium
ACTCAACGGGAGTGATCACAGGAGGAACATTCGCAGCAGCAAACATTGATGAACGCGATGTTTGTCCTGAGCTGTTGGTCGGAAAAATCAATGGGTTATTATTAGGAGATAAGGGCTTTATCCGCCATTGTGAAACTCATATGTACACTTACCGCCACAATGAGTTTTGCCCTGGCTCTTTTAATCTAAACAGAAGATTAAATGAGGAAGCTCCGGATTATCCTAATCAAGAAAAATCTCATCGAGAACATGGTCGTCCTAATCTTGATAGTCAAGACGACTGTCCTTTATTGAATCATTTACCGCCGCTAGATTGCCCTGCGCTTAAGAATTTGGAAGAAATTGAAGAACTTGGACAACATGAGTTAAGACATCTACGAGAGATTCATCATCTAGAAATTGTTCCTACAGAACAATTAGCGGCTTTGCGTTCAGTCAAAATTCCTAATACCGAAGAAAACAAGCAAGAGATACGCAAATTGTTAGAAATTCTGGTCAAATTCAAAATACAAGGGCAAGAAGCTGTTCAACAGAGATCTTCTCAACGTGCTCATGAGAACTTGAAAACGGCTAATATGATCCTATTTAATGCGGTTAAGAATAGGAGGATTCCTTTAGGTCCTGCTATACATATTTGGATGAGTTTATTCCCTTGCGGATATTTAAAAGAAACAGAAAATGGGTCGGGAAAGTATGCGTTTCGCATAGAGGCAGTTCCTCAGCAGCTGTTCAATGCCTACTACTTCACATTAAAAGAAAGTTTGGTAGACATAAGCGGCGGCTATGACAGGGATCAGCGCCAGTTTCCAAAGTTTGCCAGGCTTGTATGGGCCGATATTTTACAGTATCATGATGAGATCATTGTTCAAACCCAAGAAGAAAAAGGCTCTCAGATAGGACGAAAGTGTTCAATCAAAGAACTTGACAAACGCATGGAAACTTTCGATCATAATGGTCACGGTGTTCTCTTCAAGATTGACGAGAATGAAGGTGAACCTGTATATTTTTCGGAGCTCGAAAAGGATTTTAACCCTAGGCAGTTTATAGATGACATGACCGACTTTACTTTTTCACCCATATTCTCGTATGCTGAAAATGTAAATGAATGAGCGGTTAATTATTGTTGAGGGTGATTATGATCAGCGCATGACCATCATTACGCTTAATCGGCCGAAAAAACGAAATGCCCTTTAGAGCCTGTTTAAAATCTTTTTAGTAACAAGACCCCAAATGCGAGCACTACCATATTCAAGCTAGTGTTCAGCTTCCTTTCGCAGTTTTTCCACAATCTGCGACACTTCTCTAGTGCTTTGTCACTCTTTAATTTTAGGATAGATTGACTTAAGTTTCTGTCTTGCCTCTCCAACAGTAAATTGCCAATCAACCCCCCTTTGCTTTACATTTGTTTTGGTTGCCCAAGCTTCGGTTTGTTTGCTCAAGGTAGCTATGTCTTCCTATACCCCACATTCCGCATGTTGCGGGAGGTGGGCTATACGTCGATTTTTTAAACACTGCCGCGTCATCGAGCTTAGTTCGTTCTCCGCTATATTCAGCCAACTTCCATGCTTTGGCGTATAGCAAAAATCGATGCGTTTCACAATCTCCCGAGCCTGTTC
>JBAUVX010000214.1:0-9815 GCA_049583465.1 Waddliaceae bacterium
TTTAATTCTAAGTGGATTACAAAATCTCGATTGGTGACTACAGACCAAGCTTCGATTTTGTAACCCACTTAGAATCAAAAATCTATTGAAATCACCTCCCGCAACATGCGGAATGTGGGTTAAAACCCGGGTTTGAAGTAATTAATGGCAAAGCGATCGTTGGAATGCATCGGGCAAGTGATGGACGATATCGCCGGCAATGAGGCAATAGGATGTCTTTTCTTTTGCTGCGCACTCTCCGGAGACACCATGGAGCGAGACGCCAAGGATCGCAGCGTGGTGAGGGGAAAGCTCTTGGGCAAGCAGGGCGGCAATGATTCCTGTCAATACATCTCCGCTTCCTGCTGTCGCCATTCCGGGATCGCCGTAAGGATTGACCATCATCGTCTCGCCCGGATGAAAGATAAAAGAAGGCCCTCCTTTTAAGACCAAGGTCACTTCCCGTTTTTCTACGAAATCTTGACACATATGTAAAAATTCTCTTGATGAAGGCTTTGGAGTTGATTGACGGAAAAAGCGCATCATTTCCCCAACATGAGGGGTTAAGATCGTCTTTTCAGGAATGGCGATGTTCTCTTCTGCGATAATGGTAAGAGCATCGGCATCAACCACCCGAGGTTGTGTTAACCGGGGGAGAATGTTTTTGAGAAGATCGCGAGCAGAAGCCGTACGGCCTATTCCCGGTCCAATAAAGGTTGCTGCCGCTGTATTCATGGCTTCAATGATCGGGGCATGTTTACCCTCGTCATAAGCAGTTTTAATGAGTTCGCAAGGACTTGATGAAAGTTCTGTTTCCATGCCCTTAGGATATAAGAGACGTACGATTCCCGCTCCGCTGCGAAGTGCTGCAATAGAAGAAAGGAGAGCAGCTCCCGGCATGCCGGGAGAGCCTGCGAGGCCGATGACATACCCGGCTTGATATTTGTGCCTGTTGTTGACGATTTTAGGAAACAGGGGGCGAATCATCTCCGGGGTGAGCATGATGAGATCGGCTTCAAATTCTTCAATATATTGAGAGGGAAGTCCAAAGTCGACAGATCGGAGTTTTCCGACATGATTCCAGCCGTCTTGTAAAAAAAATCCGGTTTTCGGCAGTCCTAAAAAGATGGTTTGCGCGGCATGGATGGCTTCTCCTTCAACAATCCCGCTGTCTCCCTCTAGACCGGAGGGAATATCGATGGAAACGATGGGGTTGCTGCTTTGATTTGCCTTCTTGATGACTGCGGCATAAGGTTCTCGTGCAGTTCCGTGAAAACCTGTTCCAAACAGAGCATCGACGATCAAGCTATGAGGGGGAAAATCGAGCTCTTCGACATTTTCGATTTGTTGGATGAGGCCCCCTTTAGAGAGAAAGCGGGCTTGGTTTTGTTGGCAAAGGGGACTGCATTGATGAATGGGAACAAGTGGATAAGCTAGGATGGTATAACCTCGATCCAATAAATGCACCCCGGCAACGAAGGCGTCGCCGGCATTGTTCCCCTTTCCACATAATAGAGTGACATGGCGGGGAAGGTGTTGTTCGATGATCGATTGGTCAATGAGTTCCGCTACCCCCTTCCCTGCTTCTTCCATAAAATCTCTTTCGGAAGAACCATTGCGATAAGCCCGGGATTCTAAGTCGGCCATTTGTTTGGAGGAAACCACTTTCATTTTTTTTCCTTGCATGGCGTGTTCTTAATCTGCAATAGCCTAGGGATTATTAGACCCTCGCAAATTGCAAAATCCGAGCCCTTTCATTGCGGCCTCATCTTTCCTTAGAGGTATTCCTCTTTGATATCCCTTTGCATTAAGAGCTTGATCGCATCCCTCGGTTTCAAGTTTTTATAAATAATTTGATGCACACCCTCAGTGATGGGCATCGGAACATTTAATTCTCGACTTAACTGCAACGCAGAGACGCTGCTATAGACTCCTTCTACGGCCATTCCAATTTCCTCTTGTGCTTGTTGAGGGGTGCGTCCTTGTGCAATGAGATAGCCAAATTTAAAGTTACGGCTGGTGATTGCACTGCAAGTCACCGTGAGGTCTCCCATTCCCGACAATCCATACAACGTTTCAATTTTGCATCCTCTAGCGACGGCGAGCTTGCAGATTTCATGCAGTCCTCTTGTCATGAGTGCGGCTCGGGCGCTATATCCGAGCTCCAACCCCTCAGCAATTCCACAAGCAATCCCGATCACATTTTTTAATGCTCCACCGTAGGCAATACCTATCATATCCTGATTGGGGTAAACGCGAAATGCCTCAGTTGTAAAAAGGTCGCAAACAGAGGCAATCACTTCGGGTTGATATCCCGATCCCACAACAGAAGTGGGGAGCCGCTTGATGACTTCCGAAGCATAGCTCGGGCCGCTAATCGTTCCCATCTGCAAGCGAACATTTCCCCCCAAAACTTCAATGGCAACATCAGAGAGAATAAGACCGGTATCTTGCTCGATTCCCTTGGAAGTGATGACGATAGGACATTCCGGGATCGAAATCGTTTTCACTTGCTGAAAAACCGGTCTAACGCCTGCCGAGGTTACCGATTCAACTAAAAAGTCAATGTTGTTCAGAGCTTCTTTTAGGTCTGTGGTAAATCTCATGTTTCCCTTAGCCTTAGAGCCGGGCAGCATGGGATGCTCCCCGGTGTCGTTCAGCCGGTTCGCCAAATCGGGAAATAGGGTCCATGAAACGACCTCATGTCCTTTAGAGGCTAATAAAGATCCCAAGGCAAATCCCCAAGATCCGGCTCCTAAGTAGCCAATTTTCATGTGTCATTTCTCCTTGCAACTTGCGTGATCACATCATAACAAAAACCGGAATTCTAGGGAGAAATATAGCGATCCTCTCCCAAATCCAAATGCCGTCCTTTCCAGCGTTCCAGAAGCTCGGTTGTTGGGTAATAGAACTCTTGGGCGAGTTCAAAAGGGTGTTCCGGTGGAGCCGTGCCTGTAATTTCAGTGATAATTTGTCGATCTCGTTGTTGTAAATCCATGTGCACCGTTTCGAGGCTTGTCATATTTTTAAGAGGGGAAAAGCACTGCTCGCGAGGATAGAGAAGAGCTTTCGTTTGTAAGGAATAGGGGAGCACATCAAAAATAAAGGATTCAAATTTGCAGCCATTAGGTTCAAGAGAATCAACAGTGATCCCCTCGGATGTTAAGAATTCGACTGCTTTATGGGCAATATGGAGAGGAAGGGGGATATTGGCGATTTTCTTGATGAAATCCATGCTAAAAGAGAACATGCTTAAATTGGCGCAAACATGTTTGAGAGTTCCATCATCAAGCCTTTTTGTTCTTTCTTCTTCGGGGAGTTCGGTATATTCGATCACTTTCACTTTATCCTCATGCTTGACAACGATGCCGACATTTTCCTTGGGGTCTCCACGCCATGTGCATTTGATGGCCGCATCACACCCTTGAAGGCGGTGAAAGCCGATCAGCTCAGCATCAAAGGGGTCGGCTAACGGATTATCGATGAGGACATAATTCAAGTAACGAATTCCACAATCATACCATCTCTGCCACAGCCCTTGATGGAAAAAGTGTTGAAGAGAGGATCCGTTGCCATCGGGCCCTACGGCAATATGATGAGGTCGATCTAAAAAGAGATTCCCCTCCTCATTAAGAAGAGGAAGCATTCCCTGACTGAAAAAGGCCACTTGTTCTTTTTCTAAGCCATAGTTTTCGTTTTCAGAAAAAATGGCTGCTGTCCTTTCGTGATTGAGCGGCGAGGTCATGATAGCAAGAGGTAATTGTCTTCCCGCTCGCTTACCGGCGGCAATCACCTTTTCGGCAAAGAGTTGGAAGAGGCTTTTCTTTTTGATGATCGAAAGAGGGTATGCTCCCTTAGGTTGATCAGAACGGAAACGGGTTCCTTGGCCTCCTGCAGCAAGCAAGCAGCCAACCTTCCCTTCAGAGAGAAGCCGGCTTCCTGCCTCCTTGTTCTTAGGATTGCTAATCGAGGAAAAGTCTCGAAAAGAGTCGAAAAGCTGCATCGTCGCAAGAGGATGCTTTCCGACAAGAAGCTGCTGCTGTTGTCGGAAAATAGGAATGTTCAGCTTATCGATTTGTTCGATTAACTTGTTTTGCTGTGTGAGAGAAAGACTGTCGATATAGGCAAGGAGATGCTGCTGGCCAATGGATTGGAGCTTGTTCAGGGCTTCTGCTTTATTCATTTTTCTCTAGTACTCTTCCTCTCGATTTTTTATTAAGTGATGATGCCTCTCCTAGAATGCTCATCAGTTTCTGATACACTTCATCGACGTCAATTTTTTTCATGCAGCGGAAGTCAATCGGGCATATGCGTCGATAACAGGGAGAGCACTCCACATGTTTGTGGATGACGTGTCCTTTTGGAAAAGGACCTGTTTTTACCTCGTTTGTTGATCCAAATAGGGCCAGAAGAGGGATATGCAGCGCAGCTGCAATGTGCATTGGCCCGCTGTCGTTTGTCAGAAAGACAGAACAGCATTGAATCAGAGTCATGAGCTCGCGCAGAGAGGTTTTCCCGGATAAATTGACAACGCGATCGGGCATGTTCTTGCATATATCATTGACGAGGGGGGCTCCTGCTTGGTCGCCAAAGTAGAGAATATAGGTGTTTTTGTCGTTTAACAGGCGTCGTGTGAGTTTTTCAAAACGGTCCGGAGGCCAGCATTTTGCTGAGCCAAAGGCCGCTCCCGGGTTGATTCCGATAATCGTATGCCGGCCATAGGCGATGTTGTAACGGCTTAAGAGTTCCACGGCATCTTCCTTCTCTCTTTCGGCGAGGTAAAGCCAAGGGGGTGTATCAGAGACCGGAATTCCTAAAGGGTGAAGAAGCTCTTTATACGTGATCACAAGATGTTGGATTTCTCTTTTTTCATGAAATGCTATTGCCTTATTTAAAAGCCGGCGCCTAAAATGACCGGCATATCCAAGGCGATTTTGGACATGGCCCCGCCAAAACCACCAAGCGGAGGAAAAGGAATTTGTCAAGAGGATGCCCAAGTCATAGTTTCCTTGACGTAAAGGTTCGATGATTTCTAAATGACGCTTCCGGTGCAGCCAGCCGCTCGGCCTTTGAAAGCATAAAATTTCATCGATATTCGGGTCCCGGCTGATGAGAGGACATATAGATGCTTGACACATGGCTGTGATCGAGGCACCGGGGTAGTGGACGCGGAGATCGGCAAGGACCGGGGTGGCCATGACGAGATCGCCAAGCCAGTTCGGCAGCCGCACAACGATATTTTGCGGTGTCTTTTTAGGCCAAGCAAGTGTGGACGGCATCATGGCATCAACATTCTTTTTGCGATAGCATTTCCCACATGAAGAGTCACGCGGGAGGCGGCAATAGTAAAGGCATTCATTAAATACACTCTTCGATCTTCTTGTCTGATTTGATGATTCTTGCAGCGAATGGTGGTATAGAGGAAATGAAGCAAGGCGGGAATTCCCAGAATGAAGCTGGCAATGCTGACAATGTGCCTCAGATGGAAGGGTGTCATTTCAAAGTTGTAATGAGGGCCAAACCATTGCAGGATCCTCTCTTCTCCTAAGAGGCAAGAGGCGGCAAATCCAACCAGTTGATACCCCGGAGTCGTCGACAATCCAATTCCGATGATCGATATTCTAGCTGCCAAGACGATAAGACGCATGGGATAGGTGTTTTTTTCAGACCAAAGTGTTCCTTCTTTGAGGCGGCTGATCAAATCATAGGTTTCCCAGGCAAAAAAGATTAAATTGACAATGCCGATGGTTTTTTTGATCGATTCTTTAATTGGAGGTCGATTGAGAATGAAGTAGAGATCTTTTATCTTTCCGAAGTTGATCTGACTGCTCCCCTCAAGATTCATCGGTACTCCACAAAAATTAAGGATAGCGTGATTCAGGTTCAGAGTAGGAAGAATCTTTTGCTATTGTGCAACGGCAGACTCTTATGGGAGGAAAATTCCACCATTCGATTTCCGAGCGTCCATTGTTTTTTTCATAAAAATCTTGTTTGATTTGCTGTACTGCTCTAAAGTCTTTTTTCTTTTTTGCCAACAAGAAAAGCTTTCCGATCACTGATACGCCAATGTGTTCAATATAAGAAAGCCCCCCTTCGGTTTTTAGCAGTGACTCGTAAGTACGGTAAATCGCTTCGACCTGATCCGAGGAAAAGGAGCTCAGGGGTAGTGCTGAAATAATTGCATCGAAGTAAGATTCCTTTGATTTCCAATTGACAATCGACGTATGGTGGATGGTGACATTTTTTATATGGCCGAATTTTCGATGCAGGATTGCGCAAAATGTGTCGTCGACTTCCACAATGTCTAAGTGATCGTTTGGTCGAAGTTTTTGAATAATTTTTTGGGTAAGCGTCCCTGTCCCGGCCCCCACTTCCAAATAGCGTTTGGGGGGGGCGCTTTCGGAGTTGTTTGTTGCTATGGATTGACTCACCCGTTCGGCTAACCAATGAGAACTGGGGATCGCCGATCCTACTCTCAAAGGAGTTTTAATAAATTGCGTCAGGAAGGCGAAAATATGTTTGAATGGAGGATTCATGATTTCTCAACGACCTCGTTTTTTGATCTTGAACTTATATAAAGAGCGCACGCTTTTTCTTTAAAAGATTGTATGTTGAAGTTAGATTTAAGACAATGGATAATCAAAGATGTGGAGTGGAAAACGTGGTGATCAAAAATGATATCAAGGAAAGGAACGTCAGCTGTAAAGAGTCTGAAATTCTAAAACTCAAACGTCTTATCCTCATTTTCAAAAAAAAATATCAATGCGCGCTTCAAGATTTAGCCAAGAAAGAAAAGAATTTATTTCCGGAAGAGTCTGACGCGGCAAAAAAATATCGTGATCTGGAAGAAGAAAATGCTGCCCTTAGCGGCCAACAGATGGTATTGAAGGAGCTCCTTCGAAAGGCGCAAAAAGAGCTAGAACACGCCAACAAAAGACTAAATCATGATGGAGAGGGAGAAAAAGAATGCGATCATCTTAGGGAAAAGCTTCGGGAAACCTATGAGGCCAATAAAAATCAAGATGAACAGATGAACATGTTGGAGGCTTCTTTTAGAAAAGAAAAACTATCTGCAGAGTCGGAGATTGCTGCGGCAAAAGAAAAAATCGCCGCTCTTGAGAACAATCGGAGCGCCGTTGAAGAAGAGAACCGAATCCTTTCTCATCGTGTCGAAAAATTAGTGGCAATTGTCAAAGAACAGGAGAAGAGGCTGTCCGAGCTTCAACGTTACGAATATTCTTTTCGGAAAATGGGCAATTTCAATCAAAAATTAGAAGAAGATTGCGAGGAATTGAAAAGGGCCCTTCAACAAGTGAGGCTGGAGAAGGAGATGTTGACAGCTTCTTTAGAGGAAAGGTGCCGGCAGCTCAGTCAGTTGGAAGAAACCCGGGAGAGTTTGCAAAAGAGGGAGGAAGAAGCTGGGGCGGCCCGGAAGAAAGTGGAAGTGCAAGAGCAGGAGCTTGCTCAAATGAAACAACAGGTCAAAGAGATTGAAGAGAAGCTTGGATATCAAGAAAAAGAAAAGCAGGATGTGGAAAAAAAACTAGAGAAGGAAACAGCGGAGCGACGGGAGTGTCAACGAGGGCGCGAAGAGCTGAAACAGGCATTAATCCAAGCTGTCTGTGAAACGAGGGAAGTGAAGAGATTATATCAAAATATTGCCGGGGAAAAGGCAGGAGGATTGAAGAAAATCAGCCACATGCAACACCGATTGCAAGAGGCTAGGGAAGAGTTAGAAGCTAAAGAGAGGGAAATCGGCAAGCTTAACAAACGGATCGACCTTGAAAGAAAGGAACAAGAAGAGCTGAAAAAACAACTGGCACAACAGCTGGAAGAAAGAAGGGAGAGCGGGCAACGGATTCAACAGAAGGAGAAAAGCCTCCTTTCTCTTACAGAACAGATCAAGACCCTGCAAAGTCAGCAAACACATTCTCAACATCATATTCAGGAGAAAGAGGAAAGGATTTTAGAGGCGCAGCATCACTTAGCAAAAAAAGTAAAAGAGGTTTCGCAATTGAAAGAGGCAATCGAAGAGCAGCACCGACAACTTGCCGGCTTCCAAGAGGAGCTCTCTCTTTCGCAAGAGAAAACTGATCAGTCGGAGAAAACGATGAAGGCATATCAAGAGGAGAAAGAGAAACAAGAAGAGAAAATGATTCAATGGGAAAAGAAGTATCTGAAGATAGCTGAAAAATGGGAGGAATGCAAAGCGCAAAATCAGGAGCTGAAAAAAATCCGAACAAAATACGAACAACTCCAGCAGCTATTGACAAAGTTAGGGGATGCAGTCGACTCTCCGCTCAGCTTTCCCCGCTCGATTTCTACGGCTGTAGAGAAACCGTCCCATCCCTCATCGGAAGAAGCCCAAAAGCAACAAATGAAAAATTCGTATGCGGAACAGACTCTCTTTGATAGAGAAAAATCTCAAGCTAAGTACAAGAAAGATCTTTTTAGTCAATCATGATCATTATTGGCATTGACCCGGGAACAATTGTGTGCGGTTATGGGATCATTCTTATGAAAGGATCGACGATTCAGGTTCTTGACTATGGCTGCATTCGCCCCCCGAAGAAGGAAAAACTATCGCAGCGTTATTTGGCTATTTTTCAAAGCATCGACGATTTACTAAATAGATATACCCCTGACGCATTGATTGTGGAGACTCAGTATGTCAAGCATAATGTTCAAAGTGCGATCAAACTGGGAATGGCAAGAGGGACTGTGATTGTCGCAGCAGCAAACAAAGGAGTGCTCATTTATGAATATTCCCCTTCGGAAGCCAAGATGGCTGTCTGCGGGTCCGGACGGGCAACCAAGAAGCAAATGCAGTATATGATCATGCAATTATTGCATCTGTCCGACCTTCCCCTTGAAGATTCTGCCGATGCTTTAGCACTGGCTCTCTGTCATCTCCATGGGATGAATAAACAGTGGTTACGGAGAGTTGAGGTGTAGCGATGATTCGTTATATGAAAGGGATGCTGGCTCTGGCAAGGCCGGGGTCTGTCGTTGTGGAGGTCGGAGGAATCGGCTATCAACTGCTGATTCCCGCGAGTCTCTATCCGGCATTACCTCAGCTTGGAAAAGAGATCTTCCTCCACACCTCGCTGATTGTCCGAGATTTTTCCCAGACATTATATGGTTTTCCTTCAGAAGGAGAGCGCGATCTGTTTGATCAGGTTGTCGGGGTATCCGGAATCGGTCCCAAAATTGCCCTGAGTTTAATCGGCCACCTCTCTTTGGAAGAGATGCTGGCCGCAATCAAAGGCGACGATATCCAGACCATTAGCCGGGTCCCGGGAATAGGAAAAAAAACAGCTCAGCGTTTAATCATGGAAATGCGTGATCGTTTGATGAAATCTTTTCCCTCTTCTTTTTCATCGGATGTTCCCGCGGCCGTCGATGGCGGCTCCAACGTTCAAAAAATCACCGACGCCGTCAATGCTCTTTTACATCTTGGCTATAAGCGGATCCATGCGCACCAAGCAGTCAAGCAGTCGTTGAAGACCCTCCCCGATTCTTGTGATTTATCCACTCTTATCACAGATGCCCTAAAACACGTTTAGTCCATACAAAATTTATGATTTAACGCCATGGGCGAATTGCGATTTTGCGATTTCGGTTGATAATGCGCAGGTACTAGTTTCACTACTCATTTAAAGCATGGTTGTTAGTGTAAAACACAGAGAGAAAGGACGGGGGCAGTTCTAAGCTCCAATAATCGCCTGTGTTAATTGGTTTGTCTGCAGGTTCTCTCTGTGTCCTCTGTGCCTCTGTGTTTCGGTCATGTGTATTTCGTTGGGTGAACTATTTTCAGCTAATGATTGAAAAGTGGC
>JBAUVX010000215.1:0-5381 GCA_049583465.1 Waddliaceae bacterium
CAACCGAAATCGCAAAATCGCAATTCGCCCATGGCGTATATTATCGATAATGAGAATGCTGAGGAAGAAGATGCGCAGTATTGGGAGCATTATTGCAGAGCCGGTTTCGTCATCGCCAATCATGCGCTGTCACATCATCGAGGGAAAGTCGATTTAGACGCTTTCGAGCCAATGGTAATCAAGCTAGCGTTTTGCGCCAACAAGGGAAATGAACGGGACCAATCGCAAACATCCGTTTCGAAAATCTTTCAAAATATTCTCGAGGATCTTTTCACTGTTGTCACCTCTGAAGCTTGTCGAGGATATCTTGACACGGCAGTGGAAATTCGCGTTCGAGAAGCATTGGTTAACTCCAGTATATTGCCGAATCCCGAAGCACAGAAACACTTTTCCCACCTGATCCCACTGCTCGAGAGATCGCAGACAAGCGGCGCATGTGGCGAGGATTTGGCAAAAACGATTTTTCTCTATTCCTCCGATCTCGAAATAAGCCTGAGAGCAGCCCGACTATTTTGCTTTGATCCTAACGGTATAGGCCTTATCAATAGAATCGGACAACTGTACCAAACATGTTTGCAGAAATCGGCTGCCATTGATCAAACGATTTTGGAAATTGCCGCGCTTATGAGTATGCACACGCCGAGCATGGGAAAAATACCGTGGTCGATGACGCATGGGTGGTGGGATGAGATTGAAAATCATGTTTCTAAAGACCAAAAAAATTGCCTCAAAATAATCCGACAAATCTTGGTTGGCAAAGGAGAGAGAGGGCAACCCAAGCTTGTATATGAGGCCGCACGGCTTTGTTTAGCAACGTTTTTTCACGTTGGAAATGATTGGGGAAATCCGGAATTGCTAAAAGAGGTGTTACATCAATTACAAGATGAAAAAGACAAACACACGTATGCTTTTGTCCACGCGCTGGCGCCGATTTTTTCCCAGGAGGCCGCTAGCATCATCTATTCAGATGAACACTCAGGGGAAAAATATGGCTCTTTTAAAATGAGGATCATGTGATGGTTTCTCCTATCCCTCTCCCTTTGTCACCCGGCTCCCCCCCTCGTTAGAGCCACAACGTACCCTATTAAGGCATTGGGCTCAAGTTGCCCCGGCTCAAAGCGCTGAAAAATTGATTTTTTAGTTTTTTTTTGTTACTCTTTTTTTATGGATGATACGAACAACACCTCTGCATGCTTGCAAAAGACACGGTTTGTGTTTTTAATCACCCGGCTATTAAGCCTCCCTTTTTGGGTGATGTGTTATATTTTGCCTTTCCTCCTTTGCAAGGATCTCCAGGCAACCCCATTTCAGGTGACCTGTGCGATCACTCTCAAACCGCTCGTCGGGCTATTTGCTCCTTACTGGAGTATTTGGATTTACAAAAGGCCCGATCGTCTCGTACGCAACCTGGTTTGGGCTAATGTGTTGAAATACCTCCCCTTTTTATTGTTTCCTTGGATGCACAATGTATGGTTTTTTGTCTTTTCCTTGGGATTCTATATGTTTTTAATACGCGGAACCACTCCGACGTGGGTGGAGATCATGAAAAGCAATATCGAAGGGAGCACAAGAGAAAACGTCTTCCAGCTTGGATCTGCCCTCGAATATGCGGCAGCAGCGGTTATCCCTTTTTTCGGGTTGCTGCTTGATCACTATGATCAGTCTTGGCGCTGGGTCTTTTTTGGAGCAGCAATAATGGGAATGATGACAACGGTTTTTTTCTTTATGATCCCGATTAAGGTGGCGGCAAATGTCGAGCAATCTCTTCCCAAATTTTCATGGCAATCAACAGATGTTTTCAGACCTTTTAAAGAATGCTGGAAGCTCATGAGAGAAAAATCCGACTTTGCTTGTTTTCAGGTTGGCTTCATGTTGGGGGGCGCGGGATTAATGATCATGCAACCGGTTTTTCCTTATTACTTCATGGATGTATTGACCCTTTCTTATACTAGCCTCTTAACCGCTCTCGCCGTGTGCAAAGGGATCGGATTTACCCTCGCCTCTCCTTACTGTGTCAAAAAGTTTCAAAAGACAAATATTTTTCGTTTTTGTTCTTGGGTCACTTGTCTTGCTGCGGTTTTTCCCCTTTTTCTCATCTGCGCACAATGGAACATACTTTGGATCTACGTCGCTTATGTTGTGTATGGAATGATGCAGGCGGGAAGCGAGTTAAGCTGGCATATGTCCGGCCCTTTCTTTGCTGAACGGGAAGATAGCTCCATCTATACCAGTACGAGTGTCTTGACTGTCGGCATTCGAGGGTGTATTGCTCCTCTTCTCGGCACTCAGCTATACCAAGCGACCAATTCGCCCACAGTCTTAATTGCCGGCTGCTGTCTTTGTCTGTTGGCGACAGAAAGAATGCGTGCATTCAGCCGCCGCTATCGTTTTGCCTATCAACAATCGGCATCTATGCCAAACGAGGGTTGACATCAAGTGAATCAGAGGCGATTATTTCACTCTAAAGACCGGGTAAAAGGAGATTGTTAGCGAGCATGGCGTCCTCTACTGTCCAAAAGAGAGTCCTGTTTCCCGGTTCGTTTGATCCTCCTTCTCTCGGTCATTGCGATATCATTCAACGGGCATCCAACATGTGCCATCAGCTTTATGTCGGCATTGCCGTCAATGTAGAAAAATCGGATCGGTTGTTTTCTATTGAAGAAAGAGTGGAGATGCTAACAACGGCCACCGATTCTTTCTCCAATGTTGAAGTCGCGGCCTTGCCCGGTTTGGCCGTGGACTTCGCTTTGCAAAACACACTCGATTTCATTGTCAGGGGAATCCGCCCCTTTTCTAATATGGAAAGGGAATTTCAAATGGCTTTAGCCAACAGAAAAATGAGTGGAATAGAAACCATGTTTTTATTGGCCGATCCCAAGCTTTCCCACATTAGCTGTTCTTTGATTCGCGAGATTGGAAAACTGGGCCATCGTTTGGGGGATTTTGTTCCCGAGTTCTTGGAAGAGAGCATTTTTCAACGCCTTTTAAAAAAACGCGAGTTCGATGTAAGACAATGAAGTTAAAAATTTTTTTCCGCCGTGCCATCATATGTGTTGCTGCATCCCTTTGTTTTGTTGCCGCCGGAGCCTACCTTCTATTTAGAGCAAGCCTTCCCATGCAAAGCGGCGAAATCACAGTAGCGGGATTGTCGAATCCTGTAGAAGTTTTGCGCGACCATAGAGGAGTTCCGGCGATTCGAGCAGAAAACAGGCAGGATATTGCCTTAGCCATTGGATTTTTACATGCACAGGATCGCTTCTTTCAGATGGATCTTTTGCGGCGAGCTGCGGCAGGAGAGCTTTCCGAATTGTTTGGCGGCCGGATGCTAGACTTTGATAAGGAGAGGCGGCGCCATCAATTTAGAAAAGTGGCTAAACAAACATGGAAGATGTTGACAGAAAGGGAAAAGAAATGGCTGCAGGCCTATTCTCTGGGGGTTAATCAGGGACTTGACGCCCTTAAGGCAAGACCTTTTGAATACTTTTTTTTACGGGAAAAGCCGGTTCGGTGGAAACCCGAAGATAGCTTGCTCGTAGGTTTTGAACTGTTTTTGGAGTTGCAGGATTCCACAGGAAAGTTTGATCGAACTCGGGGTGTGATGCATGAAGTGCTTCCCAAAGAGGTTTATCGCTTTTTCACGGAAAATCATTCCCAATGGGATGCGCCTTTAGATGGCACCGAGTTAGAGGTGGTTCCCATCCCCAAAGCCGAGCATTTCTCCTACCTTAATGCTGACATCGCCGATGGCGAAACCTCCCCGGACGAACAGCCTCTTACTATGCAGGGAAGCAATCAATGGGCGGTGGCGGGGAGTTTGACGAAAGAGGGATGCGCTCTTTTAGCTTGCGATATGCATCTGAGGCTAAGCGTTCCCAATATCTGGTACCGAGCGACCTTTCATTATCGGGATGGCGGAGAGCATCCTATAGAAATTCATGGAGCAACACTTCCGGGCACTCCTCTGATGATTATCGGGAGCAATCGGCATATTGCTTGGGGGTTTACGAATGCCTATCTCGATACCTCCGATATTGCCACCGGTTTTCATTTCCCTATCCAAAAAGAAACGGAGTGGATCAACGTTAAGGGCAGCGACCCTGTCGCTCTTGATATTGAACGCACCCCTTGGGGGCCGGTTTTAGCTGAGAGCTACTTTGATACGCCCGCAGCTCTGCTTTGGGTGGCACACGATCCCTCTTCCCTTAACATGCGATTGGCAGACCTTGAAACAGTCCGTTCTGTCCGAGGAGCTTTGGAAAAAGCGAAAGAGATAAAGATTCCTCTGTTGAATTTCATTGTGGCTGATCGCAAGGGGCATATCGGCTGGACATTGATCGGGGCAATCCCCGAGCGCAGAGGTTTTGACGGCCAGCTGCCGGTGCAGGCAGAGAAAGATTTTCAAGGTTGGAGAGGATTCATGAATCCTTCCGATTATCCCGTTGTTGTTGATCCTCCGGAAGGTTACATTGTGACTGCGAACAACCGGACCCTGGGAGGGGCTTGGAAAGAGATGTTTGGCAAAAGCGGCTTTCTCAACGGAATCCGAGCGTTTCAGATCGGCCGCCGCCTCAAGAAGCGGGAGACTCTTGATGAGCAAACGATGTTGAGCATCCAGCTTGATGACGAGGCCATTTTCTTTTACCGTTGGAGAGATCTCCTGCAGAATTTACTTGCTAATGTTGAGTTTCAAGACCTAAGAAAAAAAGAGCTTCTTGAGCTTGTGGACGCGTGGGATGGCCGCTGCCTGCCCAATTCCTCCTCCTATTATTGGATTCGGCTATTTCGGAACACAGTCGCAACAAAGGTATTATCTCGACTATTGAAGCCCTGTTTTGAATCCTGGGATCGATTCCAGCTTTACACTCTTGATTTTGAAGAGCCTCTGTGGATGATTGTCTCCCAACAACCGGACTATCTCGCTTCTCCTGCCTATGGATCATGGGAGAGAGAGCTTCTTGCCTATGTCGATCACATGATGGCGCACATTCCCCCCGGCAAGCTCCTCTCGGATCAAACGTGGGGGAAAAACAATACCCACATCATCAATCACCCCTTAAGCGGAGCCCTTCCTCTATCGGATAGAATGCTGAACATGCCTCATCATGAAGTTGCAGGAGACGTTTGGGTACCGCGTGTATCGGGATCCCGTCTTGGCGCTTCACAACGGATGGTCGTTTCGCCTGGTAGAGAAGAGCATGCGATTTTTCACTGCCCGACAGGTCAGTGCGGGCACCCTTTATCGTCGCATTATTCCGATGGGCATCGGTTCTGGTACGAAGGTGTTGCCGATCCGCTGCTTCCCGGAAATAAAGTCTCGGTTCTTAGAATGCATCCCTGAATATGCTGTTCAGGGACAACCGTTCACGTTAAAGGAGATATAG
>JBAUVX010000216.1:0-2022 GCA_049583465.1 Waddliaceae bacterium
ATTTTGATCTCAACTTATGAAAGTTGAGCGAAAAATTGAGCGCAAAATCAGCCCAAGAGGCAAGAAATCGGCAAAAATGGTTTAGTGAGATAGGTCCATAGGTTCAAATAACAAAGAAAGCAAACAGAAGGTTATTTTAATTTATTCAAAGAGTTTGTTGACATAAACTTCTTTTCGAACTAGGGTGGAATCTAAATACCGATAAATTTCAAAAAGAGGAAGTGATGGCCAGATCATTAGACAATTACATACTTCTAGGAAATAGCGGGCTTAGAGTCTCCCCTTTCTGCCTTGGAACCATGACATTTGGAACTGAATGGGGGTGGGGATCCGAAAAAGAAGAGGCGCGCAAGATATTCGATATCTACGTGGGCAAGGGTGGAAATTTCCTGGACACGGCAAACAATTATACCAACGGGACCAGTGAAAAGTATATTGGAGAGTTTATGCACGGAAAGCGGGATCAATTGATCATTGCGACGAAATATACATCGAATATGAATTCTCACGACCCCAATGCAGGAGGAAACCATCGGAAAAATATGAGGGTATCTGTGGAAAAAAGTCTGAGGAGGCTGAAGACTGACTATATCGACCTATACTGGGTCCATGCCTGGGAATTTCGCACGCCCATCGAAGAAGTCATGAGAGGGCTCGATGACCTGGTAACCCAGGGGAAAATTCTTTATATCGGCGTTTCCGATACCCCTTCCTGGAAGATTGCCGAAGCTCAAACTCTTTCTAAGCTCAGGGGATGGACCCCTTTCGTAGCCACCCAAGTACACTACAATTTGATAGAAAGGACCCCGGAGTCGGACCTCGTGCCTATGGGTCTGGAAATGGGCATTGCAATCCAGCCTTGGTCTCCATTAGCAGGGGGGGTGCTATCCGGAAAATATTCTGCTGAAGATTTAATGAAAGAAGCAAGAGAGGAATCAAAAAGCAGTCGCCTTGAAATACTCAAAGCCTTTGGCCAGCTATCTCACAAGAGCATTGCAATCTCTGAAGAAGTTAAAAAAATAGCGCGAGAAGTCGACGGTACTCCGAGTCAGGTTTCTTTAAACTGGCTCTTGAATAAACCGGGGGTCGCGAGCCCTATCATAGGAGCCCGTACGGAAAAACAGCTTCAAGACAATATAGGAGCCCTCGATTTCGATCTTACAGAAGCTCAAATGACCCGTCTGGATAATGTTAGCAGCTACCCTGCTCCCTTCCCTGCGAATTTCCTTGGAACAGAAAGGATTCATCACGTTGTTGATGGCGATAATAAAATAGAAGGCGGCTTTAAGGTAAAAGCTTTAATGCACTAAGGAAAAAAGCGGTATTCGTAGCCACGTTTTACCCCTGAAGCCCTTAAAGCAAATCAATCCCTCGTTGAATTACTTCGCAATATCGCTGATCTGTTTTTTGGAAGGAGACTTCGACCCCTTCCAAATTGGATTTAACCACCAAGTGCCTCACCAAATGACCAGATAGAGGCTCCGAGCAGTACTACATCTTTAAGCAGGAACTGTCCGGGTAAAACTGAAAGAGCAGGGAATCCCTCCAGGCCAAATTCCCAGCCTGGAGTTGAAAACAGGAAACTCAGCGTAGTAAGAAACATACCAACAGCGAGGGCGCTTCCAACCGCCCCCAATTTTGCCGAAATAGGTCTCGCCGCAATCATTAACGCAATACAGATTTCCACAACACCAAGCAAATTAGAAAACGCGCGGACACTCAAGAAATCATACATCCAACCGAGCAAAGGACTGTTTGCTACCATTGGTTGAATGCCATTGGCTTCGTATGCAGTGAATTACATGGCGCCGATCCAGGCAATAACGAGGACAAGCCCGTATTTGGTAGAAAAAAGAAACAGATGGCTACAGGACTCGTTGAAAAATACATCTTTGACGCCATGGGCGAATTGCGATTTTGCGATTTCGGTTGATAATGCGCAGGTACTGGTTTCACCACTCATTTAAAGCATGGTTGTTAGTGTAAAACACAGAGACACAGAGAGCACAGAGAGAAAGGACG
>JBAUVX010000217.1:0-5120 GCA_049583465.1 Waddliaceae bacterium
TCCTTTCTCTCTGTGCTCTCTGTGTCTCTGTGTTTTACACTAACAACCATGCTTTAAATGAGTGGTGAAACTAGTACCTGCGCATTATCAACCGAAATCGCAAAATCGCAATTCGCCCATGGCGTCACGTTTGGTTATTCAAAAGATCATCGCCCCGACTTGAAGCAGTTTATGATCTATCTCATGTCAAGTCAGGATGGAGATGTGCCCTTGTTAGCAAAAACGGTGGCCGGCAATACTTCAGACAAGAAACTTTTTCGAGAACGCCTTAAGGAAATACATAAACAGATTCGAGAGGGAGAACGTTCTTATTTTGTAGCCGATAGTGCGTTATATAATCGACAAACTATTGAAGCTATTTCTTCGTCGATGAAATGGATAACTCGAATACCGGAGAATCTCTCCGAAGCAAAAAAAATTCTTCAATCTAAAGATGATTTAGAAGAACTCGAGCCGGGATATACGGGTAAAGAATTCACAAGCGAATATGGAGATGTAAAACAACGATGGCTCCTTGTCCATTCCGAACAAGCTTATTCTCGTGGAGTCAAAACCCTGAAAAAGCAAATTCAAAAAGAAAAAACCCAAGCAACACGAGACCTGAATCGACTGTCACGTGTCGATTTTGACTGTGAAAAAGATGCCCAAAAAGCCCTTGCACGATGGGGAAAGAAGCTGAAGTATCATATTCTAGAAGAAGTGACCCTAACCGGCATAAGAAGCAAAGAAGGAAAAGGCAGGCCCAAAGCGAATGCTTCTTTGAAATACCGATACCGTATTTCATCAGCCTTAAAAGAAAATTCACTTGCGGTCGAAGCTGCTTTGAGAAAGAAAGGACGGTTCATGATCGCAACGAATGAATTAGATCCAAGCCGGCTGACAAGTCAAGAACTCCTGCAAAACTACAAGGGACAGCAATCTGTAGAGCGCGGCTTTCGTTTTCTCAAAGAACCCGCGTTTATGACGAGCTCCGTCTTTCTAAAAAGCCAAAAGCGGATTGTCGCTCTTGCGGCGGTGATGTGCCTATGCTTGCTTGTCTATACAATTGCACAACGTTATCTGCGGAATCTATTAGAACAAGCACGAGCCTCTATTCCCAATCAACTGGGAAAACCAACGCGTACTCCAACCATGCGTTGGATTTTTCAGCATTTCGAAGGTGTTCATCTGCTGATTCATAGAACTCGGTTTAACATCAAAGAAATTGTCCTAAATCTCAATCCTATTCGATCACATGTGCTTGCTATTCTAGGGTCTCCTTTTGAAAAAATCTATTCCAGCCGGTAAAGGGGTGCGGAATGTGGGTTACATAAGCTTTGATGCGAAGATAACAGGAGAGCGTAGTGCGGGAAAATCGCAAGCTGCGTTCGACGTGGCGGGTGATGGAAACGGTGTACACAGAGACAACCGCGCCATTACTCGACCCTACCGATGAGGGGGGCGGGATTAAACCCCCGCCTCTACTCTACCGAGTTTGCGTTTGATTTTTTTTGGGAGGACTTACGCAACAAGGCTATTTGCAGTTCCAATAATATTTTTGATCATCTTTTTTCGGCGATGTAATTTTATCCAACTCATCAACAATTTTCTGAGATCTTTCTGCTAGGTATCTCATCCTGAACTCAATCCGGAGAATTTGGCCACCAGCCGCTTCTATCTGAGATCTCAAATTATTAAAAGTGCTTAGTTCACCATAAATTGTCATCATCCAGTCCTTTTTTATCTTTTCAAAAAAATCCATCAACAACGTTGTCCGGGACAAAAACCCATCTTGAGGTCAGATCTAAAATAAGGGGGATTTTTACTCACCCTAAAAGAAGGTATAATCCTAGGTAATTTAAGGAGTTAATGCTCTATTTCATTGTTCAAATATTTTAAAATATAATCGATCAATTCACAAATATCAATGCATTGGTTTGGACGATGAATAGGATTTCCTCTTGCAAGGCAGTCAAGAAGAGAAAGCAAATTTAGCATGTGAATTCGCATTTTCCAATTTTCAGGTAAACACACTCCTCCGGCTTTAAGACCTTCAAGGAATGAATATTCAAATGCTTGAGGCATTTGATGAGCATAACGAAGCATGTTTGCAACATCACATAAAACTGACCCGGAGAACGAGAACTCCCAATCTAAAATGCCTGAGACTCTCCATTGACCACTGGTTTGATCTACCAAGATATTAGCAGGATCGAAATCAGCATGCACAAGATTTCTCTCACTGCCATCTGGATAGAGATAATGATATTTATTGATGTAAAGACAAATTTTCGAAATCATTTCAGAATCCAACTGTGTTAACACAATCTGACTTTTCAAACATTCTCTTGCAAATATTTGATAGTCTCCCTGTGAATTTACAGTGGAGACATTAAGTTCTTTATCAAAAAAACCAGCTTTTGGAAATTTATGTGAAGTTATTCTTGATAATAATTGACCTACAGTGAACATGATGCCATTTAAATCGTGTGGTAATCCTGAGAGCATTAGTTCCCGAAGCGTAATACCCGGAATATGCTTTACAATACCAAAACGAAAACCCTGAAAGTCTCCAATGTTATGGACTTTTGGTACAGGAATAGATTGGCACAACAAATTTGCTAGCTTCTGTTCTCGGTAGGCTGCATCCTTGTCACGCAGATAGATGCGTAAAATTAACGGCTCATCTATCCCTTGAAGGCGTATGTTAAAATTAATATTGGCACATCCGCCCGAAATAAGCTCAAATGATATTAACGTTTTTCCTGGATAGATGAGTTCAATCATTTCCTCAACTGTATGGGAGGGTAAACGATGATTCTCCTCTGTTTTTTCCCAGTTAGCTTTAAAAATCATATCATCACTTAGTGATTTAAAAGGTCAAATTAATGAATAGGAAAAACAAAGGGCCTGAACTGAAGCGCTCCAACCTGTTGGAAGGCCATGGATCTGCTTGTTTTTTTTATCCATCGTTGCACACCATCAATTGCTAAGCAATCTTGAGATATCGATACAACGTCGCTCTGGAAATACGCAAAGTTCTACAAATGTCTTCAATTTTCACCGACTTGTCTGCATGCATTCTTTTGGCTGTGAGTACTTTCGGATAGGTAGAAGGGATTTGCTTTCTTCCCCCCAAGCGTCCCCGTGCTCTACCCTCCCTTAATCCTGCTGAGGTTCTTTCTTGTATTAGCCGTCGTTCGAATTGAGCAAGAGAAGAAAATACGTTGAAGATCAGCTCGCCGGAAGCAGTCGTCGTATCTATGGCACCGTCACATATGGATTTGAATTTGATCCCTTGTTGATGCAGTTCTTCAATGAGCTGTACCAAATGAGCCATCGACCTGCCCAGCCTATCCAATCTCCAGACGATTAAGGTGTCCCCCTCTTTCAAATTTTGAAGACACCTGCCCAAACCCGGACGATGAGATTTTGCACCGGACGCTTTATCTGCAAAAATGGCTGCCTCATCACAGCCGGCTTCTTTTAGTACCGATATCTGTAAATCCAAGCTTTGTTCTTCAGTACTGACTCGTGCGTACCCGATCAAACGTCCCATCTTACCTTTTTGTCTCATCATTCAAGTATGTTAACGAGTTCTCAATACTATATTTTTTGAGACGCCAAATCAAGACAAATCACTACTCGGAAATACAAAGAACAATCACAACCTGAAAACTTGTCTCATCAAACGACCGTTTTTTGAGGTTATTTCCTCACTCTGTATTCCAAAAAAATAGAGGAAAAATCTTTTCCTACTACAACAAACGCGTCATTGACATTTTTTTAGACACCGGAAGATTAATCATGAAACAGTCTGTTGTGTGTAGAATGAAATCCTCTGGAAGAAAGAATTTGTAGAATTGCATCTTTAACCCATGAGTTTAAGCTCATCCCGCAATTTCTAGCCTCGTAAGCCATTCGCTCATGCACCTCAGGATCAACCCTTAATATAAATTTCCCAGAAAATGGCTTTTCTGGTTTTCTATCAAGTTCTCTACAAAAATCGAGATATTCATCTACTGAATCTTTAAACGCCTGCTCCAGTTCTTCTACAGTTGTTCCTTGGAAAGTAACAACATCTTTAATTCCAACTACTTCTCCATGGAAGATTTTAGCATCTTCGTCAAAAATAACTTTCCCAGTATATCCTTTGTATTTCATGGCTTTATTCCTACCTCCTCTAAAAAGCGACGTACTGAAACCAAGGCCCCTTTATCGGTTTCCTTTTTTGGATGGGGCCTGTGAAAAACGGCTACTGTGTCTTTAAGATAAACCTTGACCCGAGAACCCTTCCCTTCCGAAACGCTCCCCCCTAAAGCAATAAATAATGACTCAATATCCTTCCATTTGACATTGGATTTCACAGGGGAATCAAATATATCTTGAAGAATGGTTTCATGTTTTTTCCTCATTCTTTTATGATATCATATTCTGATACTGCACTCAATCACTAAAAAACACCACGCCTGAAACCCTTTCGATTTTCTCTATGCTTGCTTTGAAGCTTTCTAAAAGTGCTTCAGCTGAGATTTTTCTGTTTGGCAGGATGTATGTCTCAGTTTGAAATTATCGAAAAGGACTATTGGGTTGTCTGGATCCTTGATAGACTGTTTGCGATAGACGAATTGAAAACTAAGCTCACGTTCAAGGGGGGCGCCTCCCTTTCAAAGATCTATCGAGTGATACATCGTTTTTCAGAAGACGTTGACCTTTCGATTGAAAAAGATTTTTTGGGTTTTAGCCCGTCGCGTGATCCTGAAAGCGCACCATCAAAGAAAAAACAAGGAAAGATTTTGGACAATCTTTCTCAAGCTTGTTCTGATTATGTTCAAACAACGATGTTAGATTCCTTAAAAGAAGCCATCACTGAAAAACTTGGGACATAGGGGTCACGTGAGAAAACGGAAAAAATCCCACGTTAAGCCATTATCGCAATCTTATTCGGAGAAAATGAAATTCTCATGGCAGCCGGCTTCTCTTAGCCCAACTTTGTCACTTTTTCGCCTAAAAACCCCAAAAACCACCTTTTTTGAAGTCATAAGTAGTTAATTATCAATGCTTCGCTTCCTCAAACTCAATTGTAGTCACTGAAAATTATTCCAAAATGATTTAATGGTTGACTTTATCGTTTTTTTGTG
>JBAUVX010000218.1:0-8532 GCA_049583465.1 Waddliaceae bacterium
AGGACACAGAGAGAACCTGCAGACAAACCAATTAACACAGGCGATTATTGGAGCTGCTATCGAAGTCCACAAGCGGTTGGGACCGGGGTTGCTTGAGTCAGCATATCGAGCATGTTTAGCGTATGAGCTTAGAACTGCCCCCGTCCTTTCTCTCTGTGCTCTCTGTGTCTCTGTGTTTTACACTAACAACCATGTTTTAAATGAGTGGTGAAACTAGTACCTGCGCATTATCAACCGAAATCGCAAAATCGCAATTCGCCCATGGCGTTGGTTGGAAAATCTTTTTAATTAAATTGTCCTGTAAAGCCGGTAAGACAAATTTTTCTAGGGCACCACGATGTCAAGTAAAACTTATGCCATATGACGCAAGCTCTTCGAGCCTGCCTTCCGAAAACTCATCGCTGCTAGCTGTCATTTTTGACGAGCTCGTACAAAGAGGAAAGATCGCTAACTTTCCCCCCGGCTACGGCGGTCATGAAATCGCCCTTGTCGCTTGCTAATCCCCTCTGAAGCTCAAGAGCAGTAGTTAAGAATACGCCCTTAGAGATGCTGCAATTGGCATCTTAGCTACTCTGATACCCGCCAAAAAGGAGGCAATCACTGACGCTATCCCACTCAGCATCAATGTAAAGAAAAGCATGGGCAACTCGAAGTGGAAAGAGACCAGAAACTGGCGAGTCATCCCCGGGCCCGGCGGCATGGATAATCCTTGATCGACAAACAATTTGAGGAAGATAAAGGATCCGGCTATACCGATAAAACCCCCTATAGCAGCAAGGAGAACTCCTTCGACAAGAATTAGCTTCATCACCTGGAACACTGATTCTCCGTTTGCTCTGAAATTCCCTATCTCTTGTTTCCTCTCTAGAATGGAAGCGGAGACAGTATTGAAAATCCCCAGCAATACGATCCCTAATATAATGAATTGAACAACGCGGAATTGCGCTTTTAACCACTCGACGGAATGGCCATAATAGACCTCATCGAGGACCTCAAAAGAGGTCGATTCCAGCTCAGGGAAAGATGCCTCGACCTGTTCTGCCACCCGATCCCATTCAGACAGATCCCTTAGAGCTAAAGAGACAAGTTCAATCTTTGCAGTCTTTAATAAACGTTGTGCTTCTTTTAACTGAATGCGAAACATGCGGCTGTCAAAATCAATGGAACCTGTGTGAAAAATCCCTGTCACAACCAAATCCGTCGAGCTGATCACCTCATTGATAGAAGTCGCCATGACAGTGACCCGATCTCCCGGCTGCACATCCAAGGCCCTTGCCAACCCACGCCCTAGCAAAATGCCCCGGGGCTGACCCGATAGTGTTTCCCCCTGCTCGACATTAAGACTATGGAAAAAATCTGCTTCCTTTTCCGCCTCTATCCCCTGACCCAATCCACTAACTGTCTTCTTGCCATTCTTTAAAAGGGCTGAAAAGCTTGCCCTTGGAAATACCGCCTCAACCTCTTCTAAATCCAACAGAAATTTCTGCAGCTGTTCACTCCCGTCAATCCAATGGTGTGTGGGCTCCTCAAATACAGTGTCTCGGTAGCCTTTTGTATTGATCTGCCCAAACCCATAGTGGGAGTGGATGGTACTGTCGCGATACTCGTCAAGAACTCCGCTGATAAACCCATTGAAAGAAAACAGCGCTCCGGCTCCGAGAGCAACTGTTAATAAAACAGCCGCTGTTCTTCTGCCATTGCGGAAAAGATTGCGAAAAGCAAGAAAAAAGTCCACTCTATGTCTCCTGATTGTCCACGAGCCGGCCATCCTGGAGATGGAAATTACGATCGGCATAGGATTGCACCATCGGGTCGTGTGTTGTTAAAATGATGGAACATGTTCCCTTTTCTACCAACGAAGAGAGGATATCCATCATCTCCTTTCCTGTTTTTTGGTCTAAGCTAGCAGTGGGCTCATCGCCAATGATCACAGTTGGCTGCTTGGCAATGGCTCTGGCAATCGCAACTCTTTGTTTTTGACCGCCGCTCAATTGAGAGGGTCTCTTCATGCGATGCTCCCAAAGCCCTACAGCTTCTAATGCCTCTTGAGTTCGCGCAACCGCTTCTTCTTTTGAAAGGCGTTGTTTCGATAGAAAATATCGGACATTTTCTTCAGCAGTGAGGATGGGAATGAGGTGAAACTGCTGAAAAATAAACCCAATATGATATTTTCTCATTTGATTTTTCCTCCATTCACTCATTTGAGCCATGTCTTCGTTCTGCAGTAGAACCACGCCGTCTTGGACAGGTTCAATTAACCCCAAAATATTGAGCAGCGTCGATTTTCCCGAACCGGAAGGGCCTGAAATGGTGATGAGAGATTGACCCGGAATGTTTAAAGACAAAGAGCGAATCGCTTCAATTTTTTGTTTTCCCAAATAATAAGAAAACTTCAAATTTTCTATTTCATACAAAAAAGTTTTACCATTTTCCATTAATTATCTCCAACAACAAGAAATTAATTATAATATCAATTTTATTATTTATCAATAATAAAAATTAGTGAATAATGACAATCCCCCGCCTTAAGGCGGGGGATTATTGAATGTTGAATGGGATATATGAACCTATCTCACTAAACCATTTTTGCCGATTTCTTGCCTCTTGGGCTGTTTTTGCGCTCAATTTTTCACTCAACTTTCATAAGTTGAGATCAAAATTCATCACAAAATCACCTTCAAGATCCAAAAAATCGGCTGAAAAGCGTTTAGTGAGATAGGTTCATAGACTTACACACGGGTCGCGAATTCTTCGTTTCCTTCGCGCGCTTTGGTATTAATTGTGAAGGGGGTCACCAATCTCAGCTTTCAGTTTCTGCCGACTCTTCAGCTTCTGCCGACTCTTCAGCTTCTGCCGGCTCTTCAGCTTCTGCCTCCACCGCTTCAATTTTCTGGATGGCAACGAGATGGTCCCCTTCGCGCAAGTTTGCAAGTTTTACTCCTTGCGTACTCCTTCCCATGACACGTAGATCGTTCATGCTGATGCGCACCGTTTGCCCCTGCGTCGATAACATTAGCAACGCATCCTGATCGCCAACACAGAGAGCTCCAACCACTTTCCCGTTTCGCTCGCTGGTGATAATCGAACGGACCCCGACCCCGCCACGATTTGTCTGTCGAAACTCTTGTATGCTTGTCCGTTTTCCAAAACCATGTTCGCACACAATCAAAGCGGTTTCATCCCCTTGGACAATCTCACAGCCCACAACCCGATCATCATGATTTTTCAAGGTCACTCCCTTGACTCCGCGAGCCATTCTTCCCATAGGACGGACGGTGGCTTCATCAAAGCGGACAGCCATTCCATTGCGGGTAAATAACATCGCCTGCTGCCCTTTGCTAACGAGATGGGCTGCGACGAGCTCATCCCCATCAACGATATCTAGAGCCCAAATGCCGCTCCGACGAGGATTGCTAAACCCGCTGAGTGGAGTTTTCTTGACTGTTCCTCGACGTGTTGTCATAAAAATGCACGCATCGCTTGCAAACGTCGACGTGCGTAAAATGGTGGCAATTGTTTCATCGGCACGGATATCTTCAAGAAGATTAATAAGCGGTTTTCCTTTTGATCTTCGTCCGGTTTCGGGAATCTGCCAGACTTTGAGCCAGTAAACTCTTCCAAGATTCGTAAAAATTAGCAGATAATCGTGCGTGTCGGCAATATAGAGCCCTTTAGGCACGTCTTCCTCTTTGCGCAAATGAAATCCCGTCACTCCCATCCCCCCGCGTCTCTGTTCACGAAAAGTGTCGATGGGCATTCTCTTGATATAATCATCTTCGGAGATGGTAATGATCACCGGTTCATTGGCAATCAAATCTTCGATGTCCATCTCCCCTTCTGCGGCAATGATTTGTGTTTTTCGCGGGGCAGGATGGCTTTTTTGAATCGCAGCAAGTTCTTCCTTGATAATCTCACGCACCATCGCTTCTTGTGCTAATACCGAGCGATAATGGTCAATCTTCTCTAAGAGCTGTTGATATTCTTCGTTAAGGCGATCTCTTTCCAATCCGGTGAGCTGATAAAGCCTCAAATCGAGAATCGCCTGCGCTTGCCGAATCGTGAAGTCAAAACCCCTGATCAGCTCCTCTTTTGCTTCCTCTCGGTTTTCACTCGCACGAATCAGGCGGACCACTTCGTCGAGTTGATCCAACGCTTTTAAATAGCCTTCAAGGACATGAACGCGGGCTTCGGCTTTTTTTAACTCAAACCGAGTACGGCGGCGGACAACGTCAATGCGATGCTCGATCCACGCTTCAATCAATTGCTTGATTGTCATGATGCGCGGCAACCCTTTATCAAGAGCGAGCATGTTGCAGCCGAAAGTGACTTGCAAATCACTGAATTTGTAGAGTTGATTGACAATGATGTCAGCGATTTCTCCCCGCTTTAATTCGATGACGATACGCATGCCATCTTTGTCCGATTCATCCCTTAAATCCGCAATTCCTGTGATCGTCTTATTGTGAATCGCATCGGCAATTTGCTCGATAAGACGGGATTTATTCACATTGTAGGGAATTTCATCAATCGCAAGAAACTCTTTGCCGGGATGCTTGTCATGCTCTTCCACTCTGATGACTCCGCGCAGCAGAAGTTTTCCCCTGCCGGTATGATACGCCTCCTTAATTCCTCGATAGCCGCAAATGATCCCCCCTGTAGGGAAATCGGGAGCGGGAAGAACTTGCATGATCTCTTGAATAGAGGTTTGAGGATCGTCGAGGAGGAGAAGTGTAGCCTGAATGAGCTCATTGAGGTTATGGGAAGGAATATTCGTTGCCATCCCAACGGCAATTCCCGAAGAGCCATTGCAAAGAAGATTAGGGAATTTCGCAGGAAAAACGGTCGGTTCCTTCTTTGTTTCATCGTAGTTGGGAGTCAGCTCAACGGTTTCCTTATCGAGGTCCTCCATCAGCTGGAGCGAGGCGTGAGTCAAGCGAGCCTCTGTGTAACGCATAGCTGCGGGAGGATCGCCATCAACAGAACCAAAGTTCCCTTGGCCATCTACCAGGCGATAGCGCATCAACCAGGGTTGCGCCATCCTGACGAGAGTGGGATAGATCACCTGCTCTCCATGTGGATGGTAATCCCCGGAAGTATCTCCGGAAATTTTGGCGCACTTCCGATGTTTGCCTCCGGGACTTAAATTCAACTGCCGCATGGCGTATAAAATCCGTCGCTGGGAAGGCTTTAATCCATCTCGTGCATCGGGAAGAGCACGAGAAACAATCACAGACATCGAGTAACGGAGATAGCTCTCTTTCATCTCGTCTTCGACATTCCTAAGAATGATCTGTTCTTCTTTGGTATCGCTCATCGTTTCTCCTGAAAATAATCAGACATCAAGGTCTTTGACCGAAAGGGCGTGCTGCTGAATAAACGCCCGTCTTGGAGGAACTTCCTCTCCCATTAACATGGTAAACATATGATCCGCAGCAACGGCATCAGGGAGCGTGACTCTGAGCAAGGTGCGCTTTTCGGGATCCATCGTCGTCTCCCACAGCTGATCGGCATTCATCTCTCCCAATCCCTTGTAACGTTGAATTTCCATCCCCCTTCTCCCATTCGCATGAACAAACTGATCGACCTCTCGAAGGGTAAAACAGGCAGTGACGGTCCCATCGCTTTCCACAATGTCAAGCAAGAGCCCATTGGCTTCCTGATAATTGGCAAAAGTAAAAGAAAATCTTTTGAGCTTATCGATCAAAGCCCGAAGGGTTTCTTCCTCATAAAGTTCAATGTAGTGCAATGGAGCCGCCTGGAACGTTTTCATCTCTTCAGTGATTTCTTCTTCAGGAATAGAGGCAAGTTTTTCTTCGTGCTGCTGTCTTTGAATCTCTTCATCTTGTTCTTTCAATGCCTCAAACTCGTGAGAAGAATAGGCAAATGTCAGGCCGGTGACCAGTTCAATCTGGAAACGGGGCAATATCCCCTCGACATTTTTTGCTTCTAAAAACTCTTTGAAACCAATCCCCTTGCGCTCTATCCGGGCAATAAAGTTCTCGAGCTCCTTAATCGCTGCAAGAAGATCGCCCGCCTGTTCTTGCGTTAAGGGCTCCTCTTTTCCCGCAAGCTTCAGAGTCAGGTCGCTCATTCCCAATTGAAGGAGATATTGATCCATTTCTTTTTCTGAGTGAATGTATTGGCTTTTTTTCTTTCTAGTCACACGATAAAGAGGAGGCTGGGCGATGTAGATAAAATGATTTTCAATTAGTTCGGGCATATGGCGGTAAAAAAAGGTCAACAAAAGTGTGCGGATATGCGACCCGTCCACATCGGCATCTGTCATGATAATAATTTTATGGTAGCGAAGCTTCGCGAGCTGAAAACTCTCCGTTCCGATTCCACACCCCAAAGCAGAAATCATGGTGCCCACTTCTTGGTTCTGGAGCACCCTGTCTAAACGGGCTTTTTCTACGTTGATAATTTTTCCTCGGATAGGCAAAACGGCTTGAAAACGTCTGTCGCGCCCTGATTTGGCCGACCCCCCGGCAGAGTCTCCTTCGACGATAAACAACTCGCAAAGCTTAGGATCCCTCTCCTGGCAATCGGTCAGCTTACCGGGAAGCCTTGAACTGTCAAGCGCGGACTTGCGCAGAGTAAGCTCGCGCGCTTTTCTGGCAGCCTCACGCGCTTTAGCGGCGAGAATCGCCTTGTCGGTGATTGTCTTCGCAACGGCGGGATTTTCTTCGAGGAAGACACTCAGCTCTTCTCCGGTCACCTGTTGGACGACAGACCCCACATCACGATTGCCCAAGCGCTGCTTCGTTTGCCCCTCAAACTGGGGATTGGCAACCTTTGTGGAAATCACAGCCGTCAGCCCTTCCCGCATGTCTTCTCCACAGATCCCAATCTTTTCTGCTTTCAAAAGATTGTGCTGCTTAATGTAGTTGTTGAGAACGCGAGTTAAAGCTGTAGAAAATCCCGTTAGATGGGTGCCGCCATGGCGGGTAGCGATATTGTTGACATACGAATAAATGGTCTCATTGTACCCATCATTCCACTGAAGAGCGACCTCGAACTCGATTTGATCATCGTCCCCTTGGCGAGAGTCGATAAAATAGATGGGTTTGGGAAATAGCGTATTTTTGTTTTCATTCAAGTAAGAAACAAAAGAAATCAAACCTCCATCATAGCGGAAGTTCACATCTTCTTTGTCTTCGTGACGTTCATCATGGAAAAAGATGCTGATCCCCTTATTAAGAAACGCAAGCTCCCGCAATCTCTTGGCTAAAATGTCATAGGCAAATTCAGTGGCGTCCATAATGGTATCGTCAGGCCAAAACGTCACGGTCGTTCCCCGTTTTGTCGTTTCACCGATGCTCGCCAAGGGATTCACAACTTTACCCTTGGAGAACTCCATGGCGTAGACCTTCCCTTCCTTGTACACTTTCACCTGCAATTTCTTCGAAAGAGCGCAGACACAGGAAACCCCAACGCCGTGAAGTCCGCCCGATACTTGGTAGGTGTCTTTATTAAACTTCCCCCCTGCGTGGAGCGTTGTCATGACAACTTCCAAAGCGGTGACATTCCGCCCTTGCTTCTCCGACTCTTTTTGGTGTCTTTCGACCGGAATGCCTCTTCCATTATCTTCAACGGTAACAGAACCATCTTTGTGGAGAATGACGAAGATGGTCGTGCAAAAGCCGGCCATTGCCTCATCGATGGCGTTGTCGACAACTTCGTAAACCAGTTGATGAAGGCCTGCACTAGAGGTGTCTCCGATGTACATTCCCGGGCGCTCACGGACAGCTTGCAGCCCTTCGAGCACCGTAATAGAATTTGCATCGTAGTTTTTATTCTTCCCTTTTACCTCATTGGAATCTAATGAGTTAGTCATGTACACCAACCTTTTTTAGTTACCCTAGACGAAAGACCAATCGACGGAAAGCCACGTTCGGAAATTTTTTTCTTAAAGCCTTAAGCAAATGAGGCTTCTCGTTTTGACTTAATAAACTGTACACAGTCGAATTTTTTACTCTGACCACTAAAACGCCATCGCGAAATGAGGCGGCTTTGGTTAAGGGAGCAATTGTCGGGCCGATAATGCCGGGCCAAGAGTCAATAATGAGACGAGGACGATCACACAAAGCGCGGTCCATATCAGCCAAAACGTTTGTAAGAAGATCCCTGAATTGATGCGTTGTAACCTTTGTGCCGTCATATCCCTTAGGAGTTTGTCGAAGGAACTTCTTCACCTCATACCTTAGCCTGCATAATGAACATTCATTATACCAGATTTTTGCCTAACAGGGAAGGAAAAAAGAGGGTAGCAGATCCTCTTCTTCGAACCCGCCGCCCCCTAAAGAGAGAGGCCTCCTTTATTTTCGGCCAACTCCGGATCCACCTCGGGCACAATCACCAACCACTCAGGAATGTTGCAAAGAAGTGATAGAACACATCCCTTAACGCCATGGGCGAATTGCGATTTTGCGATTTCGGTTGATAATGCGCAGGTACTGGTTTCACCACTCATTTAAAGCATGGTTGTTAGTGTAAAACACAGAGACACAGAGAGCACAGAGAGAAAGGACG
>JBAUVX010000219.1:0-10736 GCA_049583465.1 Waddliaceae bacterium
TTAGCCCAGATTTGTAATTGATCCTAGTTCTTTCTGTCAGAGTTTCGAGCCACTCGATCAAAATGTTTTCTAACTGCAAGCCTTCCATCTTTTTCCAGGCGATCTGATCGCGTAAAGATTTTGCTTGTTCCAAGCTTTTTATATTGTTTTTTTGAATCACTCCTAACGTCATGAACTTGTCTCCTGTGTGTATAAGGCTACTTATAAACATAATGCTAGCAAACGTATGGCTTTTCGTAAATACGAATTTCAGGAAATCAGTATATTTGGAGATTTTGAAGTCATGAAATTAGCATCTCCGTATTTGCCAATTTGTAGATGTTCTGCTAAAATCATTTGGTTTACTCTAGTAGATTTGACAAGGAGGCTAAACAAGTGAATCTTAAAAAGGGATTTGATAGAACATCGGTTTTTATAGGTACATTTGTTGGGATTTATTTTGGGTATAAATTTGCGGTCTGGTTTCACGCCGATGTCTGCTTTTATGGATTCATTTGTGGCTTTGTGTCAGGATGGGCAGCTGTAAAATTCTTATCGTGGGTAATCCAAGGTTGTATGGAAAATGAAGTCCAAATGAAAGGAAGTGCCGAATGAAGCCGATAATATCTTGTCTTAACTTGAAAGGTGGATGCGGGAAGTCGTCCACAATTGTCAATCTGGGCGGTATCCTGGTAGACAAAAAGAAAAGACCCATACTCATTGATCTGGATGAGCAGCAATCTGCTACGCAGTGGTCCACGCAAGGGGGCGATAAATTCCCTTTCCCTGTGATTCCCCTGTCCATAAAGACAGCCGCTAAAGTTAAGGGGCAAATTGAAAGGCTATCCAACAAGCACAAAGCAGACATTATCTTAATAGACACTCCTCCGCAATTAGAAGATGACGCGCTCATCGCCGCCCTTCTTTCGGATGTTGTTTTGATCCCCGTATCACCGAGTCCCTTAGACTTGTGGGCTGCCCGGAAAGTAATAGATACAATCAAAGAGGCTCGACAGGAGAGAGGGGGAAATTTACCAATGGCTGTGTTGATTCCGTCAAGAGTAATGAAGAGAACGACGCTAGCAAAAGACATTAAAGAATCCCTTAAAGCTTTTGATGAACCCATATCACCCCCAATTTCATTGCGAGTAGCCATAGCAGAGGCAGCAATTGCAGGGCTTCCAATCAGCTGCTACGCCCCCAACAGCCCAAGCCACAGGGAATTTATGGATTTATGGAAGTTCATAAATTCGGAAATGCAAAAATTCTAAAGTAAGGGAATACGAATATGAGAAAAAAGTCCAAGCTCTCAGAACTGAATAAGGCATTGGCCGCGGCCGATAAACCAGTGGCAAAACCAAAGGCACAATCTAAATCAGTTGAGGCCAATCCAACAAGAGGTGAAAGGGGAGATTTTCTTAAAGTAACCATCACCCTGTCGCCTGAAATGCTAGTGAGCCTGAAAAAGGTGGGCATGGAAAGAAAAATCCAAGGAATGAAAGATACTGACGTATCCAGCCTGATAAGAGAGGCTGTGTCAGTGTTTCTGAATCAGTAAGGAAAAGTTTCTCAACCTCTCGCAAGTCCTGAGGGAAAGCATCCAAGATCGAAAGAGTCAGATAATTGGAAGAGACTAAAACCCGCCGTCAAGGCGGGGGTTTAGCTAATATAACGGTACCGTTACCGTTACCGTTACACGATTTTTGCCATTTTCTCTAGAGAGAGAGATAAAAGTTTGGTAACCTTGAAGGGGTGGGTTTGGTAACCTTGAAGAGGTGGGTTTGGTAACCTTGAATTTATTTTGATTTTTTCCTTGCGGACGCCTTTCCTCTTTTAGAGTTTATCAGTCGTTGTTCACCTTGCGATATCAGAAATTGTCTCTCTCTTTTGTAAAAAGAAGTTAGACAGTACTCATTGCCTTGTCTATCAAGAAAATTTCTAAACAGGTCGGGTTGACACCAGTGGGTTATTACCGGTTCGAGTTTGTCTGGGCTGAGTCCAGACTCAATAGCCATCTCCTTCCATTTTTCTTCTGTAATGATGATAAAACCATCCTTTGCCAGTTTGTCAGACTGATTAGAAAATTCTTCAAAAACAAGTAACTGCAAATGAGCTTGTTGCGCATACGTATTTTTAGATCCATAAAAGGGCGGAAGCTCTCCAATAGGTATTAGCCTTCTATCCCTTCTCCCTATACTAAAAATATGACCGGGTAGGAGCATATCTCCAAGCACTATGCTTATTTTTGAAGGTTCGTTGTTGTTATATCTTTCATGAACGCGAAGGGTGAGCATGTTCCCCCTGCTTCCATCATGAAAAACGAAAATGCCATGTGCTTGGACATGAAGTATCGATTTGACCTTTGCGATTTCGCGGGGTGAAGCGCAGCCAGCTGCGTCAGCAATATGGCTGTAACCTCCTTCTATTTTAATGACTCTAAAGTCAGGATCACCAGAGGCCCACTTCTCAAATCCCGTTTTTATCTCCCACCTAAGCATACGATGGCCTGTTAAGGTGCTTAAGTCTTTTACCCCTTTCTGAATAAGCGTAATCATTTCAGAATCAATAACAGGAACAGTAAATAATTGTTTGCCTTCCTCGTTTAAGCAAATAATACCCGCATCTGAATTAATTAATTTTGTATTTTTTTTAGGACTAAGAATAGGTTTTATATTTTCTATAACAGGTTTTGTAATAGCAGCGGATTGTTTATTTTGTCTATTCCATAGTGATGCACAGTTAAATTCCCAAGATATATCAACAAGAACTTTTAAAAATCCACTGATTTGTCCTTTTCTTTTAATATCAACAACCCACAAACTCCAAAGCAATGGCCTAATTTCTTCGTGAAAATTGTTTTCTTTGTAATTTAAATAAATCTCCTTGCTATTGTTTTCAACTTCTTTTCCCCTTTCCTTTCCCTTTTTACCAAATTGTTTAATATATTTAATAAACTCAAAATCTAAAGAAAGAATTTCATCTTTTTCTTCAAACTCCATCTTTAGATCTCTTGGTGTTATTGTTATTTTGTCAAATATTGGATGGTTCAGTGTTCTAAATTTTTTAATCTGTCTGCAATGTTCTACGAGCGCCCTGGCAAGAGCGTCAATGGCTGGATATTCCTCAATTTCATGTTTTTCTTTTAAATATTTGCGAGCCACGGAAAAGTGAATTGGCAGTGGATCAATCGATGCAATAGATGTAATTGCTTCTTTGATAAATGATAACCAAACGATGCTAGGATCGCTTGCAATTAGATTAGAGAATATTTTTTTTAAAACATTTTCTCCATAAATGGATGCTTTGTTTTTAATTATAAACTCAATTATTCCAGAAGGATTTTGTTTTAGTTCATGCGACGGTATTTCTTCTCCCTGCATCAATTTATCATGTAATTCCTTTGATTTTTTTTGAGATTCAACCTCTTTCTCGTAGATGTCTTTTGGGATTAGGCCACTATTTACCCAGTCTGCTATTTCTGATGATGATACACCCCCGCACGACACGGCATGAGGGAAAAGCTGAGGGACGTGGACAGTTTCCCCAGTTTCAGGATCTTGGTATTGACTATAGGATGAGACAGGCATGATTGACCCTTTTCATTAATCATAATTATGATAAGCTGTCATTTTTTCAAAGACAGCTAAATTGTCAAATGCCCCACAATCTGACTTAAAATTTAATGAAACGTCGGTTGTAGGTCCGTGTCTGTTTTTTACTAGAATGATTTTTGCTTGGCCTTTCTTGAGTTGGGGATTATAATACTCCTCTCGATAAACAAAAAGTATGGCATCTGCATCCTGCTCTATTTGGCCGCTATCTCTAAGATCGCTCATAAGAGGCCTTTTGTCTGAGCGTTCTTCTACTTTTCTGGATAACTGAGCTATTACTAGTATCGGAATTTTAAGCTCCATAGCCAATCGTTTAAGGGATCTTGACACCTCTGCCACCTCATATTGTCTGCTATCACTTCCTCTGTCCGTTCCTAACAGTTGAATATAGTCAATTGCCAAAATTCTAATGTCTTCCTCATCCTTTAGCCTCCTGGCGTGTGATACTACCTGTGACACGGAATTAGCGGCTTGATCATGAATGAAAAATTTGGCTCGACGTAGTCGGTCGTCTTCCTCTTGAAGCTTTCTATATTCAACATCACTAAATGTACCGCGTTTTAGCTTTTCTCCGGGTATTCCTGTTTTGGACGAAAGTAGTCTTTCTACCAATTGATCCGCTCCCATTTCGAGCGATATAAATCCGACAGCCAACCCCTGATCAAAGCAAATATTCGATAATATGTTTAGTGCAAAAGCTGTTTTACCCATTGCCGGGCGTGCTGCTAGCACTACGAGATTTGTGTTTTCCAAAACCGTCACTTTATTATCTAGATCGATAAATCCTGTTGGCAGTCCTGTTAGACATGGTTTGTTATGTTTTTTGTGATAATCTTGCCGGAATTTTAGTTTTTCTATGAGAGGGATTGGTTCTGCTCTGGACTTGCTTCCTGATAGGATTTCTCCAATAGAAGCCTTATCATTTGGGGAATAACGTTTTTCTAGATCGACAAATTTTTGATGAAATTTTCCTGCTACTAGCTCAGGATGTTTGGGATCATCTAAAAATTCATTTTGTGCTTCCTGAGCCAGTTTAATAAATTTTCTTGAGAGGGATTTGTCTCGAAGAATTTTAGAATATTCCTTCACGTGGGCTGATGTACCGGCGTATTGCGCAAGTTGGGTTATATATCCCGTCCCTCCCACATTTTCTAGCTTTTCTTGAGATTTTAAATGTTCGCATATTAATCCAAGGTCTGCTGGTTTATCTTCCCAGTAAAATTCTTTAAGGGTTTGAAAAATTTCCTTGTGATTGGAAAAAAAGAAATCTTCCTTTGTTAAACTTTCAGCTCCAATAATAAGATCTTGTGGACAGTTAATCATGGACCCCAAAACCATCATTTCAGACTCTTTTGAACAAGGCACTTCCTTGACAACTTGAGTTGGGGATTTCATGGATGAAACTCTAGCTCCTCTCTTCTAAAGAGGCATTTTCAACATACTCTTGAAAGGCCTTGAGATCCACCAAATAGCGACCACCCACCTTTTTAATGCATGCTTTGGCAATGGGTGCTCTGGAGTAGATCCAGTGATGCCATTGAGGGAGCCTAGGCCAGTGAAATTGACGGCAATATTGGCGAAGCAAAATCAAATCTTTCAATGAATCCACAAAAAATCCTCATAAAAAATGATAAAGAAGCCCCTGAAAACTAGCTCAGAGGCCATTTCCTAACAATTGGGAATCGCCATAATCTAGCAGAGTTTGCAATACTTACGCAATATATTATTGCGAAATGAGGCAAAAAAAATTTACCCGTCGGTTGTTAAGCTTTTTGGAGAGAAGTTTTGATCTAGCCCAATTTTTTGGGCAGCTTCCTTGAAATTCCTAAATATCGTGGCAGGATTTAATGGAGCATCTTTGCGTCCTAAAAAAACTCGCCCAGATGTCCGTGAAGATGTTAATAACTTAATATCATTGAAAACGTGTTCAGGATAATCTACAACATGAGATCCATATTGGATACATCGCCTAGTAAAAAGTACATTCTCTAGTTCCAATTGCAAAACCCCCTCTAGAGTTCGACTTCCACCAAAATAAAGCAATTTTGCAACAAGGCGTTCTTTATCCTTCAATACTTCTAAAAAATTTATGAAAAGTGGATGAATTAGTGCGCGGCGTGCGCTCCTGAGTAAATCTGGATCTGAAAGAGGTTTAATATAACCATTTGTTTGGGAAGATAGCCAGTTGATAATGGCTACATATCCACGCACAAGTTTTTCTTTTTTCTGAAAAATACAGTCGTTTTTACATCTAATCGCATTTAAAACCTTCCTGTGATCAAAAATGCTTGCATGTGCTAACGCCCATGCCTTCTTCTGCCCATTTTTGTAAGGTCCTAATAAATTATGTGAGAAAAGATCTTTTGCAATTTCATTGCATTCAGGATAATGACCTTGATATTCTTTTACCCAAACTGAAACTGCTGCAAAAAAAGGGATTTTTCCAATAGTTTCTGTAAACTTTTCATACTCTTTCTGAAATTGACTTTTGCTCTTCTCAAAAAGAATAGCTTCTTCCCTAAAGCTATCAGGATCTAGATTAAATACAAGAAAATCCAAATAGTCTAGAAAGGACCTATCTGGATCAAAAAAATGATGAGCTGGGCTTGGGTTTGATATCCTTTCAAGCTCCCACTCCCAAGATATTTCGCCAAATTCTCCCACAGACTAACCTCCAAAAATTTCATCGTTCATGCGATTTAGAACCTTTGCTTTAGCAGAAACAGAGAGATGGCTGTAGCGCTTCACCATTGAAAGACTTTTGTGGCCCAATATTGCAGCTATTTCAAGTGTTGAAGCCCCTTGCATGCTTAAGTGTGAAGCGCAGGTATGACGCAGTGTGTGAAAAGAAATCCCCTTAATACCAGCGTTTTTGACAGCAAGTTCCCAAGAAGTCCGAATATCCGCAGGCTTGGATCCATCTTGACAGGGGAAGGTATACTCACTCATTATAACCCTTTTATTCCTCTCTTTCCTAAGGCAATCTAGAAGCATTTGACATAGTGGAACTGTACGAGTGTCTCCATTCTTTGTAAGGAGAAAAGTTGCAGTTGATCGATCAAAATCGATGTCCTTCCACTTCAATCCAAGGATTTCACCTTTCCTTGCCCCAGTACAAATTCCAAAAAGAGTTACTGCATATAGATGAGGGCTTTTGCTCTTCTTGCAGGCCGCTAAAAGGAGTTTTATCTCTTCCTTTGAAAGAAATCTCTCCCTTGGCTTTCCTTCTTGGAAGCGCGATACTTTTTTCATGGGGCTTTCTTTAAGCCATCCCCATTCCTTCACACAGATCGAGAATGCTCTGCTAAGAGCTGCAAGATAGCGATTTGCAGTAGATTGAGATCTGAAGGTATTTCTTGGGGTCATTTCAGTTAAAAGCTGATCTCTCAATTCGATAATCATTTGCGGGGTGATATGACAAAGAAAAAAGCCCTTGAGATGCTTTCTCCACCACAATAATTGCATTTTTAACTTAGGCAAAGACTTTGGATTCTTTGGAAGTTCTTTAACTATATAAAGATCAATGAACTCTCCAAAAGTTCTTTCCTTTTCATGCTCTCTTCCAAAGTAACGCCCATTACGTATTTCCACTTCCATCCGATTTGCCCACCTTGCAGCCTTGCGAAAAGTGGTAAATGTTTCGGATTTTTCGGGTGCCCCTCTAACTCTAACGCGAGCTCGATAAGAAATCCTGCCGTTTGAATGGGCACGCTTTTCTACATATGCCATGCTATTATTAACCTCCAATTTTGGTACTGACCCTGTAGTGGCCCAGCACTGTTTTTCCCCAATTGTTAGGAGGTTATGTAGCTTACATAACTCATTGAATATGAATTGCTCGGAACAGGACTCGAACCTGCACGGGTGTTACCACCCAAGGGATTTTAAGTCCCTAGTGTCTACCATTCCACCATCCGAGCATAATGTATCTGTCGTTTTGACCGACATTCGATCAGAGATTATCTCCTTTCTCCACTCCCCGCAAAGGCTCTCTCTTCAGCTGCCATGTAGTTAAGCATATCGACGATCCGAGAAGAGTATCCCATCTCATTGTCATACCACCCAATAATTTTATAAAAGCGGTCATTGAGCGCAATCCCTGCAAGCTCATCGAAAATAGCAGAGTAGGTGCTACCGATAAAATCAGAGGACACAACGGGTTCATTGCAATAAGCAAGGATTCCTCTCATGCCTCCCTCTGAAGCTTCTTTCATCGCACGGCAAATGTCGCCGTATGTCGTTGACCGACTCAGACGCACCGTCAAGTCCACTACAGATACGTCGGCTATGGGAACGCGAAAGGCCATTCCTGTTAGCTTCCCTTTCACTTCAGGAAGACATAAAGCTACTGCCTTAGCGGCTCCTGTAGAAGAAGGAATGACATTTTCTGCACCGGCTCGCCCCCCTCTAAAATCTTTTCCAGAGGGCCCGTCCACAATGGGTTGGCTCGAAGTAAGGGCATGCACTGTCGTCATAATCCCCTCTTCAATGCCAAAGTGATTCAATAAAACCTTTGTCATTGGTGCAAGACAATTTGTCGTACATGAAGCATTGGAAACGATGCGGTCTGTTTCAGGATTGTAATCTTGATGATTTACACCTATCACAAATGTGGGAATATCCCCTTTTGCCGGAGCTGAAATGAGCACACGACGGGCACCGGCATTGAGATGCTTTGCCGCCAATTCCTGTTGAGTAAATTTCCCTGTGGATTCAACGACATAATCGATACGATAATCCCCCCATGGTAATTGTTCAGGATCTCTTTCAGAGAATACCACAGTTTTTTTCCCATCGACAACTAAGCTATTTCCTTCCACTTCAACCTTTTTGTTAAAGCGGCCATGAATCGAATCATATTTAATTAAGTATGCGAGTAAATCGCAAGGAATAATGTCATTGATAGCAACAATATTGATTCTGCTGTCATTAGAAGCAATTCGAAAAACCAGCCTTCCTATTCGTCCAAACCCATTGATAGCAATATTTACAGCCATATTCACCTCCATGATTTACATGTTGTAATATAACAGAATATACAAGCGAGTTCCTAAATGTAAAGAGGAAAGAGGGCTGCTCAGGCAATTCCCTCTTACCTAATCGACTATGCCAAAGCAACCTGTTGCTTACCCACAAATGGCGTTAAGAAAAAAAACGTTGAATGTTTTGATTGCAATTGTCTATCTTGAACCATGCCGCAAATCACTATCAACGAATCGAGTGAGTGATGGACAAAAAGAATTTCAATACAATTACCCGGAACCCGTTCCTTTTATTTCTTCTCTTTTCCCTCTCTTGCCTATCTCCTATCAAAGGGTTGTCAACATCACTGACCTTGACAGACCGTCAACTGTGCGACCTTGAAATGATCATGGTTGGAGGTTTTTTTCCTTTAGACGGTTTTTTAGGCGAAGCCGACTACGAAAGCGTCGTGACGCAGATGCGCCTGGCAAATGGAAAACTTTGGCCGATTCCAATTATTTTAGATGTTGATCAACAAACAGCAAAACAAATACGTCTTGGCGACCAAGTACAGCTCAAAAATGAAGATGGCGTCACGTATGCAATCATCTACGTCACCGACATCTGGACACCGGATAAAACAAAAGAAGCTTTACTCGTGTATGGAACGTTGGATAAAGCCCATCCAGGTGTCGAATATCTTCTTGAAAAATCACAAGATATCTACATTGGCGGCCCTATCACAGAAGTTCAACGCCCTCTTCATTATGATTTTGAAGATTTAAGAAAAACACCTCGTGAATTACATTCATTTTTCAGAGAAAACGGTATTGATAAAATTGTTGGCTTTCAAACCAGAAACCCCATGCATAAAGCTCACGTTGCACTGACCCAAATGGCTGCAAAACAGACGGGAGCCCACCTCCTTATCAACCCCGTTGTCGGAAAAACAAACACCGGAGATATTGATCCCTATACGAGAGTGCGATGTTACAGAAAGATATTGAAATACTTTCCCGAAAATCAGACGACATTAAGCGTTCTGCCTCTAGCGATGCGTATGGCAGGGCCAAGAGAGGCTCTCTGGCACTCCCTCATTCGTAAAAACTACGGTTGCACTCATTTTATTGTAGGAAGAGATCATGCCGGACCAAGCAAAGACGGCAACCCTTTCTACGATCCCTACGCCGCTCAAGAACTTGTCAAAGAATACGAAGAAGAAATGGGAATAGAATTAGTTGCCATGCCGGAGGTCGTCTTCGTGAAGGAAGATCAGAGCTACCTACCTGTTTCAGAAGTCGAGCCCGGTATGACCGAATTGAAAATTTCAGGAACTGAACTAAGGCGCCGATTACGTCTGGGCTTAGACATCCCCTCTTTTCTTTCTTATCCGGAAATTATTGAAGAATTGAGAACCCTCAACCCTCCTCTGTCAAAACAGGGTGTCACCTTGTTTTTCACCGGGCTTTCGGGTGCTGGAAAATCAACCCTGGCAAAGGCGGTGACCGAAAAATTATCAGAAATCCAGCATAGAAAAATCACCCTTCTCGATGGAGACGTTATTAGGCGGCAGTTAAGCCCTGAATTAGGATTTTCAGCATCCGACCGCTCTCTAAATGTTCGCCGCGTAGGCTTTGTGGCCAATGAAATCACAAAAAATGGAGGAATTGCCATCTGCGCGATGATCGCCCCTTACGAGATAGATCGCTTGGCCATTCGCGAATCCATCTCTAACTCAGGTAAATACCTAGAAGTACATGTATCAACACCCCTGGAAATATGCGAGAAAAGAGATATCAAGGGATTATATGGAAAAGCCCGTCAAGGTCTAATTACAAACTTTACAGGAATCGATGATCCCTATGAAGTTCCCGCAAATCCTGAATTAACGATCGATACGTCTCATCTTTCAATATGGGAGGCTATCAATACAATCATCGATTTTTTAAAAGAAGAGAACTACTTATTACCTAATTGACGCCATGGGCGAATTGTTAATGCGTTATGAGACCTTCAAACTGTAAAGGTTCGTTGCCTAATTCCATATTCAGTTTGATACACACCGTATGAGCTAGCAATTTTCTCCAAAATCGAGAAGCCTGATGCCAAAGATTTCGAGCTCGAACCTTCTCTATATGAAACCGTTCTGAAAGTTGACCAATCACGGTTTCTATAAATCGATTG
>JBAUVX010000220.1:0-11271 GCA_049583465.1 Waddliaceae bacterium
GAAGGTCTCATAACGCATTAACAATTCGCCCATGGGGTATATTTCCAGCACATGGCGTTTGCTAGCAAAAATTTATGTTGTCATAAGAATTTTTTTTCGTAGACTTTATATCCTTACGATAGTGAAACGCGGAGCCGCCAAGGTCATTCCATAAATCCTTTCTTACGTCGAACTCGCATTAACTAAAACGGTTGCCTTCCCGGATGTTTTCCCCTGAATCTTCTCTCATTATCACCACGGTCTTTCCCCGTTTACTCGGGATGATTTATCTCTTTGCTTTGGGGGCTTTCCTTTTTCAAATTCTGGGGTTGGTAGGCAGTGAAGGGATTCTTCCCGCAAAGAAATATTTAGAATTTTTTAAACAAAGGCTCGGAAAGCGGAGGTTTTACTGGATTCCCACTGTGTTTTGGTGCAATGCGGGCGATCGGGCATTGATGGGAACCATTGTCTTAGGGGTAGTTTTTGCAGTGTTGCTTGTTGCAGGAGTTTATCCGCCGGTGATGTTGTTTCTCCTTATCGTCATCCATCTTTCGATTGTTTCTATCGGACAAGATTTCCTCAGTTTTGGCTGGGAGATGTTTTTTTTAGAAATTGCCTATCATGCTTTTTTTCTTAGCCTAGCAAGTCCCCCAAACATTTTTATTTGGATCAGCATTAATCTCTTGATCATCCGATTCCACTGGCAAGCGGGAATATCTAAGCTAAAGAGCGGTGAACCAACGTGGAAAAACTTAACTGCTCTTCATTATCATTATGAAACGCAACCGCTTCCCAATACGGTTGCTTGGTTTTTTCATCAACTTCCCGGTTGGTTTCATCAATGCTCTGTTTTGATGATGTTTGCGATTGAACTCTTTGTTCCTTTTGGTGTCCTTGGGACGGAATTTATTCGACTGCAAGCTTTCGCCCTCTTTTTTCTTTTGCAGCTTTTTATTTGGATCTCCGGCAATTATTCCTACCTCAACCACCTGACAGTTGTTCTTGTCGCTCTTTTAATCAGCGACACCTATCTTGCCTTTTTATTTGGACAACCCGAACCCCTTGTTGCATCATCTTGGCCTTTGCAGCTCTTTCTTTCAGCTGTAGGAATCACATTCATTGTTTTCCATATCATGCAGTTGTGGAATCAACTGTTCTCGAGTCCAAGGGTAAATCGCATCTTGCGCGCGGCCACCCCTTTTCATTTTACGAACAGATATGGGATTTTCGCTGTGATGACGACAACACGTTATGAGATTGTCGTTGAGGGCAGCAGGGATAATCACACGTGGAAAGAATACCTGTTCCGCTGCAAACCTTCAGAGGTTGATCGCCGACCTCGGAGGATTTCTCCCTACCAGCCGCGCCTCGATTGGCAAGCGTGGTTCCTACCGTTTACCTCTTGGGAAAATGCCCCATGGTTTCAAAATTTTCTTATTTGCCTTTTAAAGGGTTCGCCCCATGTGCTCTTTCTGCTGCGGCATAATCCTTTTCCCGATGAACCCCCGGCCTATATCCGGGCAAAGATGTATGTCTACAGATTTAGCGACCCCATAACAAAGAGACGTTTGGGGCATTGGTGGGTGCGTGAATACCTTCGCGAGTATACACATTCAAATTCAAGAATTGGATTTGAGCAACGCGAAAGCTCCCGCGATTGAACGATCGCAAGAGGTTCAATGGTTGATGGCCCAACGTTGGTTCATCTAAAAATTGCTCCACGTCCATCGCAACATTCCTTTTTTTCTTTTTTTACACGAGTTTTGTATCATATAGTTGAACCTATCTCACTAAACTATTTTCAGCCGATTTTTTGGATCTTGGGCTGATTTTGCGATGAATTTTTCGCTCAACTTTCATAAGTTAAGCGAAAAATTGAGCGCAAAATCAGCCCAAGAGGCAAGAAATCGGCAAAAATGGTTTAGTGAGATAGGTTCTTGATTCAATCAAAACGGTACAGCCTCTGTAGATAATATAGAGAAAAAAAGCAGGTATAGAGAGTTTTCATGATTCGACGAGAGAAAAATGGGATCATTTGGCTAGAATTCGAGCTGTTCGCAGAGAACCCTCATCTCAAACATGGGGTGTTTCTCCGCCATGGGGGACAAAGCCGTGGTGAATTTTCGAGCCTCAATTTAAGTTACTCCGCAGGAGATCAAACACAAGATGTGGCAACAAATCTTAAGCGCGTAGCTTCCATTCTGGATCTTCCCACTCTCATTTCACCGTTTCAGTGTCATGGAAAGGCCATTGCGCAGGTGCGCGGGGGAGAAAATCCTACTCTTCTTCAATGCGATGCGTTGACAACGAGCTGCCCGGATATAGGCCTCTTGATCAAGCATGCCGATTGCCAGAGTGCGATCATCTACGATCCCATTCATCATGCCATGGCTAATGTTCACTCGGGATGGCGCGGCAGTGTTCAGAACATTTATCAAGAAACCATTCGGTTCATGAAAAGAGCGTATGGATCCTTGCCTCAAGAACTTTTGGTTGGGATTTCTCCTAGTCTCGGTCCCGGCAATGCGGAATTCATTCATTATCGATCGGAATTTCCCAAAGATTTTTGGCAGTTTCAAGTCAAACCCTGTTATTTTGATTTTTGGGAAATTAGCCGTTGGCAACTCATGCAATGTGGAATCCTTCCCCATCATATAGAAATTGCAGAAATGTGCACGTATTCGATGAGTCAAGACTGTTTTTCCTATCGAAGAGAAAAAAGGTCGGGAAGGCTTGGGACCATTGTTGCGTTAACTTGAGTGCTCGATGCAACACCGGCTCAGGAATCAAGACTGATTATTGCCCGGGTTGACTGTTATCAAATGACGACTGTTGATCGCTTAAATTATCGAATGACCTCTGTTGATTGTATCGGTTATTGAGGGGCGCCTGTTGGTTGTGCCGGTTATTGAGGGGCGCCTGTTGATTGTATCGGTTGTTAATTGGTGCTTGTTGGTTATTTAGGTAGTCGAATGTTTCGGGCCGAGTGTCTTGGTATGGGGCTCCATATTCCGTATATTGTTCCCCAACATCTAAGAAAAAGCTCTCTACTTTTCTATGAAAAGGGAGGCCGTACATATTTTTTTTAGGTCCATAAAAATATTCACCCTCTTTATAGAAATCTGCAAAGGCTTTCGTTTGCCGGTACGTTTCCGTGCGTCTATGCCAGCATTGGTAGTCGCAGTTTAGAGCATCTGCGGTGACGTAATCGGCGATTCCTTTATTCAGTGACACTAATCGGGTTTTTTCTACATCGATATAGCGATTAAAGAATGAGTCAAACTTTATGTAGATTTCCAGCACATCTTCATTAATGGGAAAATCCTCCAACTGCTGTGCGACATAACTGTTTGTGTTAATCAGGTGTGTGAATCCTTCCACAACATCGACAAGGAGCTGACGGGCTCGACAAAGACCGACAATCTCCATAGTGGAGTAATCCAGTCGAATGCGGGTAATTTTGCCATCGCTGAAACAAACCATGGAATCTTCGAGTTCCAGCCCTTTTTCGTGATAGAGATAGGACGAAAAAGTAATGATTTCGCCGGAGAGTTCTTTCGCATCATCAAAAGTTGTTTCATCGCTTGAGTTTGAGTACTTGTTGCTGCATCCGGTGCATGCGATGATCAGCAGGAAGGGGAGTAGATAGCAGAGGCTGGGGACCAAGGCATGGCTGCCTTTTGGACCTTTTCCCCTCTCGTGAACCTTGTCATCTTGACTATCAATTGCCTTGATTGCTTGCGATGGCAATATCCGAGAGAGGGAAAACCGGCTGAAAATCCATTTCATCTTTTTGTTCAAAATTCTCGTTAGATATTTCAAGTTGTTGCTGAAGATTCTCGTTAGATATCTCAAGATGGCATCTCCAATGTGGAAGTAGATGACGGTTTTTTATCATACATTCTCTCTGCCATATTATTGAAGCCCTATTTTGACCTTGGAAAAAAAGGGTGCCTCCGCCGCGGCTCCAAAGTCAGCTGAGATGGTAGTGTTTGTACCATTCGACAAATTTTGGGAGGCCTGTTTCGAGCGATGTCGTTGGTTGGAATCCTAGCAAGTGTTGACTGTGAGTGATATCGGCAAATGTCTTGTCTACATCGCCTTGTTGCATAGGTAAATAGTCTATCTTGGCTTTCTTTCCTACTGCTTCTTCGAGGATGTTGAGAAACTCGCTCAGTTTGACCGGCTTGTGGTTGCCTAAATTGAAGGTTTCGCATGAGGCGTTAAGATCGATGGCGGCAACTGTTCCTAAAACCACATCGTCAATATAGGTGAAGTCTCTGACCATGTCGCCATAATTGAAGATTTTGATGGGCTTGTCTTCTATCATCGCTTTGGTGAATGAATAATAGGCCATATCCGGGCGGCCCCAGGGGCCATACACGGTAAAGTAGCGAAGACCTGTGACGGCAATTCCGTACAGGTGGTGATAGGTGAAGGCAAAGAGTTCATTGGATTTCTTAGTAGCTCCATAAATGCTGGCTTGACAGTCAGTGCGATCGTTCTCGGAAAAGGGGACTTTTTCGTTCAGACCGTAAATCGATGACGAAGACGCATAGGTGAGTGCGATGTGAGGATGTTGCCGGCAGACTTCGAGGATGTTGACAAATCCCTCTACGTTGGACTTAATGCAGGCCTGCGGATTGCTTAGCGAGTAACGTACTCCCGGTTGGGCGGCTAAATGGGCAAGATGAGTGATAGAAAAATTTTCAACGATTTTCTGCAGCGCTTTTGCGTCGCAAATGTCCCCTTTAATAATTGCGATGCCGAGCTTTTGGAGGTTTTTCGCTCTATTCTCCTTGAGCTTTGGAGAATAAAAGTCGTTAAAGTTGTCATAGCCGACGACAACGTCTCCACGTTTGTTAAGGACTTGGGCAAGATGATAGCCGATAAACCCTGCAATACCGGTAATAAGGATGGTTTTTTGATCAGCACTCAACGGCGTTCAATCCCAGTTCAATACGCTGGAGCTTTGGTATTCGGTTACCCGAGTTTCAAAGAAATTCTTTTCTTTTGTGAGGTCCATGGTTTCACTCATCCATGAGAAAGGGTTTTTAGACCCATAAAGGGGTCGAAGGCCAATTCTTTCCAGTCGTCGATCGGCGATGAATTGCACATATTCAATAAAAAGATGTGCACTTAAACCCAATATCCCATTTGGCAAGCAATCAAAGGCATAGGCGATTTCTAATTCAACCGAACGTTTAATCAGTTCGATGACTTCTTGTTGAAAACTTGTGGACCAAACGTCCGGATTTTCTTCTTTTATTCCATTGATTAAGTCAATGCCAAAATTCAGGTGGATGGTTTCATCCCGTAAAATATATTGGAATTGCTCCCCGATTCCCGGCATGAGGTTGCGGCGATGAAAAGAAAGCACCATAACAAATCCGCTGTAAAAGAAGATCCCTTCCATGATGATGTAGTAGGAAATTAAGTTTTTGAGAAAGTTCTGCTTTCCCTTCAGTGTTGTGGTGTTTGCGGAGATGAGGCTTTCGGTCATCTCCATTTCGAATGTGTCTTTTTTTGCGATGGCGGGAATTTCCCTATACATGTTAAAAATTTCTTTTTCATCCAAACCCAAGCTTTCAACGATATACAAAAAAGCATGAGTATGGATTGCCTCCTCAAAAGCCTGCCTAAGAAGATATTGGCGGCATTCGGCATTGGTGACATGTTTGAAAATTGCGAGCACTAAGTTATTGGCAACAAGGCTCTCTCCTGTGGCGAAAAACCCCAGATTGCGTTTAATGACGAGTCTTTCATCATCCGAAAATTGATTGGAGCTCCAAATTTCTATATCTTTGGTCATGGGAACTTCCAACGGCATCCAGTGGTTGGCGCAGCCGTTCAAATAGTGCTCCCATGCCCACTTGTATTTCAAAGGCATTAATTGGTTCACATCAACTTCGGAGCAGTTGATCAGTCTTTTCTCGTTGGCATGAAATCTCTTCATTTCTTCTCCTTTATTAAGCCATTATACACATTCAAATCCGATTCTTGCCTTTCCGCGATCGAAAACTCACCCAAACTCCTCGGAAAATTTACAATGTTAATGCCCGGGTTGTGTGGAAAACTGCTGCTGCAGGTGCTCAAAATCATCTATGGCAGCATAACCTCTTGTGATTTATTTTTAAACAAAAGTTCGCTCTCGATTAACGCAAACTTCCCTTGGCTCTAAAGAGTCAAGCTTCAGCGCCTGTTTTTAAAAATCTTACCACCCATTTTCACGTTTTGCGAGAGGTTTTCCTAAAGGCTCTTATTGACATGCTTCACAACCTGTTTCTAGAGAACAGCTAGCAGTCTCATTTCGGACGATGTTGATACTATCCGAGGGGCTTTTGCTTTTCATCCATTTTGGCTGAACTCCAAATTTATTCACATCGAGCGTGGATTTTTCCACTTGAGTGGCTGCGCGCGTTCTCAGGTAATAGCAGGTCTTTAACCCCTTTTTCCACGCATCCCGATACATCGCATCCACTTTTTTCCCGGAAGGTTCTGTGAGATAGAGATTGAGGGACTGCCCCATGGAGATCCATTTTTGACGAGCTGCAGCACAAGCTATGAGCCATTCCGATCCCACTTCAAAAGCGGTCTTAAAGCATGCTTTTATCTCATCAGGGATGCGATCGATCCCCTGGATCGAACCGTCATGGTATTTAAGTTCGTCCAGCATATCTTGATCCCAAAGCTGAAGACGCTTGAGAGTTTCCACCAGGTAGACGTTGACTGCGGTGAATTCTCCGGATAAATTGCTTTTGACGAAAAGGTTGGTATATTGCGGTTCAATGGATTGGCAAACGCCGACAATTTGGCTAATGGTCGCCGTGGGGGCAACAGCTAAAATATTGCTGTTCCTCATGCCATGGAGTTGAATTTCCTTGCGAACACTTTCCCAGTCCATTCGACTTTCTCGATTGACTTCGATGGGCCTTTCTCTCTCTTGTTCGAGATGGTCGATGGTATCAAGGGGAAGAATCCCCCGGCTCCAGGAAGATCCTTCGTATGAGGAATATGCGCCCCTTTCTTTCGCAAGTTTTGTCGACGCCAACGTGGCATAGTAGCTGATCGCTTCCATCGATGCATCGGCAAATGCAACGGCTTCATCTGAGCTGTAGGGGATGTCCAGGGCATAAAGAGCATCTTGGAATCCCATTATTCCCAATCCAATTGCGCGGTGCCGGGTGTTTGCATTTTTAGCTTCAGGAGTAGGGTAAAAGTTGATATCAATGACGTTGTCGAGCATGCGGATAGCTGTAGTGATCGTTTGCTCTAAACGTTTGTGATCCAGTTGACTCTGGTTGAAATGGGCTTTTAGGTTGATGGAACCTAGATTACACACTGCCGTTTCGTCGCGGGAGGTATTCAAGAGAATCTCTGTGCATAAATTCGAAGAGTGAACCACTCCGGCATGTTTTTGCGGGGAGCGGATATTAGAAGGATCTTTCCAGGTCATCCAGGGATGTCCTGTTTCAAACAGTCGAGAGAGCATTTTGCGCCAGATGTCGACAGCTCTTAGCGTGCGGAATTGTTTGATGTTTCCGTTTTTTGCCTCACGTTCGTAGCGGGCATATCTTTCTTCAAAAGCTTTTCCGTACAGTTCATGAAGATCGGGAACTTCATCAGGACTGAAAAGGGTCCATTCTTTATCTTCTTCTACACGCTTCATAAAAAGGTCGGGAATCCAATTGGCAGTATTCATGTCATGGGTGCGGCGTCTCTCGTCTCCGGTGTTTCTTCTCAATTCGAGAAATTCTTCAATGTCTAAATGCCAAGTTTCCAGATAGCAGCACACCGCTCCTCTTCTTTTTCCCCCTTGGTTGACAGCAACAGCAGTATCGTTGACCACTTTTAAAAAGGGGATAAGCCCTTGCGATTGCCCATTTGTCCCTTTGATGCGGGCGTGAGTGGCGCGAACACTCGTCCAATCATTTCCCAGTCCTCCTGCCCACTTAGAGAGTTTGGCGTTGTCGCTGATGATGCGGAAAATATCTTCCAAATCATCGCCGACGGTGGAGAGATAGCAGCTGGAAAGTTGGGGATGAAGGGTCCCGCTGTTAAATAGCGTGGGCGTGCTGGGAACGTAGTGAAACGTTGACATCGCCTCGTAGAATTCGATCGCGCAAGAGTCTTTATCTTCTTCCGCTATGGCCAGCCCCATCGCGATACGCATCCAAAAATACTGGGGAAGCTCGATCCGTTTGTCGTCAACTTTTATCAGGTAGCGGTCATAGAGTGTTTGCAGGCCCATGTAGGGGAAGAGTTGATCGCGATCGGGAGCAAGAGCTTGGGCTAGACGGTCCCAATTAAAATTGGCCAGTTCAGGATGCAATCTTTCTGCCGCTATTCCTTGTGTCAAATAGTCTGAAAAATGGAGGCGGACAGCTTGATTTCTCGATTGCGAGAATGTCCCCATCACTTCCCGGTCGATTTTTGCTAAAAGAAGACGCGCAGTGACATGTTGATAGGACGACTCTTGCTCCATCATGCTGCGAGCGGAAAGAATAGAAACTTGGCGGAGTTGTTCCGGTGTCATCCGGTCGAAGAGCTGCGTTTCGACATTTTTTAGGAGGGCTTCGACAGAACAGTAAAACCCTTTGCAGGCTAGGGAAAGAGATTGTTTTAATCGATTTCTATCGAAAGGTTCCACTTTGCCGTCGGGAAGCAGGACTGTCATTTGGAAAAGATGCTTTGCCTCTAGTTGACGTGCTTTTGCCCGGGTTTCTCGATAAAGGATGTAACCCTTGGCGACATCATAGTGTCCTTGCCTCATGAGGATCAGCTCAACGATATCCTGAATTCTTTCGACATCGAGAGGAATTTCGAGTTGCTTTTCGGAAAGAACTTTTTCTAAAACCGATTGAAACACTTCTTGAATCGTCTCTATTTGCTCTTTGCTCAGCTCTTGAATCGGGGGAAACCCCCAAATATCTCGAAATGCTTCCCTAATCGCATGATGGATTCTTTCTCTATCAAAAGGGACTATTTTCCCATCCCTTTTTCGTACCGACACGTTACGTTCCATGCTCTCTCCTTCCTAAGTCTATACGCAAATTAAAAATGCCCGAGAAAAAAACAACGAGGGGTCGCAAAACTTCTCGTTCTATTTTACTCAAAGGCTAATCCCGGGAAATCGACCACAACCCGGGAGCTTAAGGTATCTATGATAAGCATCAACAGGTCGCCGTACTGTATAGACAGTCTTTTCCTCCCTTTTTTAAGGCCATGATTGAAAAAATGACGGCCGCTGATGACATCTTCATTTTAACGACATCCCGAAATATTTTGAAACGAAAACTCGCGAAAACTCAACTTGAAAATTATTTGTTTGTCATTATATGCTGCTAATGATTGGTGCAGAAAATGGCTTGGGTTCAATGGGGGAGTAACAGAGCTGCCGTTCACAAAGTCTATCGCTTTTAAGACGCGGACGGTTGCGCAACAGACGAGGCCGCATCTCGGAAGATGCGGATTTCGCAATTTGCGACGAGGAAATAGTCCTATACGTTATTTCCGAGGAGCTAAGTGTGAAAAATGGGCTTCCGAATTGTCCCCTCGCTGCAGCTGATGCTTTGAATCATGCCGGGAAATTGAATGGGGGTCCTCTTGAAAGAGTCTGCGTGGATTTGGAAGAATGGCGAGCTGCTTGCCTGGGAAAAAGCGACGACTCACGTCCTAACCCATGCTCTGCATTACGGAACAGCGGTCTTTGAAGGGATACGGGCATACCGCACGGAAAAAGGGCCGGCAATCTTTCGGGGACGAGAACATTTTACCCGTCTCATCCACTCGGCGAACATCTATCAGATGCCTCCACCCTACACCGCCGAAGAATTAGAAGAGGCAGCCAAACAGCTGATTAAAGTCAATCAGCATCACTCGTGCTATATTCGCCCTTTGTATTATTATGGTTATCGAGAACTGGGGGTCAATCCGGAGGGAAACCCTGTCGATGCCGTGATTGCCGCATGGGAATGGACCGCATATCATGGAGAAAAAGCAAGCGAACAGGGGATTCGATGCAAAATGAGTTCTTGGTGCCGTATCGAATCGCGCATCCTGCCTACCCATGCAAAATGCACGGCTAATTACGCCAATTCCGTCCTTGCAAAGCGAGAAGCTCTGGATTGCGGGTATGACGAGGCGATTTTATTGAACATGGCCGGCAATGTCTCCGAGGGCACCGGCGAAAACCTCTTTTTAGTCAAAGAGGGCAAGGTTTTCACGCCTCCCGATTCAGATGGTCCTTTGCCGGGAATCACTCGTGAAACCGTAAGACAAATCGCAAAAGATTTAGCAATTCCGTGTACATCTAAAAGCATCGCCCGAGATGAGCTTTTCCTTGCCGATGAACTGTTTTTCACCGGAACAGCCGCAGAAGTCACCCCGATTAGAGAAGTGGATGGGCGAATGATTGGAAACGGGCGGCGGGGAGCGATCACGGAAACCATTCAGCAAAGATATTTCGCTATTGTCCACGGTCAAGAGGAAGCTTATCATAAGTGGTTAACGTTTGTGGATTAAAACCCGGGTTTAAAGCAAGATGAGGACAAAAAGCCAAACCATCGCCGCCTTCGACTTTGACGGAACCCTTTCGTATCGGGATACTCTCTTTTTTTTTTTACTTTATGCTAAAGGGCCAATCAAGACATTCTGCTATCTTTTGTCTCATATTCATGTCTTGGCAGCCTTTCTGCTAGGCAAAATGAGCCATCAAGAAACAAAAGAACGGATACTGAAAAAATTTTTTAAAGGAGAGTCGATTGAAAAGGTCAAGGAAAAAGGGCGCGCTTTTGCTTTGGAGCGGTTATCGTCTCACTTGCGCCCCGAAGGACTCAAACGCATTCGCTGGCATCTGGATCAAGGCCATCGCTGCATTATCGTGAGCGCCTCTTTGGATGTCTATTTGCAGCCATGGGCGATGTCGATGGGATTCCACGATGTCGTCAGCTCTCGTTTGGAGGTGACGAAAGAGGGAAAGGCGACCGGTTATTTAGATGGGGAAAACTGTCGAGGAGCAGAAAAAATTCGTCGTCTGACGGAACTTTTGGGCGGCCCTTTGGAAAACTATTGTCTATATGCCTATGGCGATAGTGAAGGAGACAAAGAGCTTCTCGAAGCCGCAGATTACCCTTTCTATCGAACAATGCCGACTGAATCATCGGGATGACTCGGATTGCCGCCTTCGTTTTTTGGCCGCAAAATTTTTGGACGAAGCATCTTAAAACCCACATTCCGCATGTTGCGCGGGCGATTTCTTCATCTTTTTGATTCTGAGTGGATTACAAAATC
>JBAUVX010000221.1:0-7726 GCA_049583465.1 Waddliaceae bacterium
GCCCCCGTCCTTTCTCTCTGTGCTCTCTGTGTCTCTGTGTTTTACACTAACAACCATGCTTTAAATGAGTGGTGAAACTAGTACCTGCGCATTATCAACCGAAATCGCAATTCGCCCATGGCGTCAAATAATGATTATTTAAGGGAAATCTTAGCATGCCAAGGAAATTACATTCACGCACTTTCACCGCAAGGACACGCTCCTCTGTGACAATTTCTTAAGATTTACACTGGGTGCAATGAATTGCACCACGGCTCCCTTGAATCAATTCTAAGGTTGGGTTGTGGCATTGTGGACAAGAAATTGGCTCGACAGCTTCGGTAAGAGGATGCCATACGACGGTCAAATCAGCTGATAAGTGATGCTTGGAAGTTAATTTCAAAGGAGTGGCAATTTTCGGCATCACAACTGAAAGTAGGTTTAGCAGTTTGACATCTACTCTTACCGTCATTTTTTTCTGTAATTCTATCAGACGCGCCTTTTTTTCGAGCTCCAATGACCGTTTTTTCTGTTGAAGAGTTTCGGTGTCCTTGCCTAAATTGACGTTCTTTTTTTTCTGTTCCTCAATTTCACCCATCATTCCATCAAAATACTTTGTGATTTGATTAGACTCTTGAGTAAAGTGTGTGGTCAACGTTGCCTTGTAGGCGCGCATGATCGACCTAAGCTTAGTAATTGCTTCAGACCTTGCGAGAGAGTAGGCCTCGATCTGTGTGATGCCACCGACATCCGGATAAGGAATCATGGGGAAGGATGTTATCTGAGTGGATTCCAAAAGTTCATGAAAATGCCTTGTGATGCGGCCATGGTATTGGTCTATGCCAACCTCAAAGAGGTGTTGTATTTTTTCATCACAAACAAACGTTGCCTGAAACCAGTAGAACCATAGAGTGAAATGCAAAATGCGAGAACTTCCAAATTCAACATCCAAGTCTTTGTGAATGCGGAGTTGTTTTTTGAGTTTTAACAATAGTTGGTGTGGCTGAAGATTAAATCCCGACAGAAAGATTTTGCCAACAGATCCTTGTTGATGAGCCATTGCGAGCATTTGATCTAAGGTTGGATGGCCGAATGCAAGTAGCTGTGCATCTGGGTAGTCGGACAATGCTTCTGTATCAAAAGTCAAGCGATGCAGCCCGTTCGTAGTGGGAAGCTGTAATTGCTGAGCGGTAGCATTTGACAAAACGACATCGTAAACTTGAGGTTCTATTTGTTCATAGTCACCTCCAACGGATCGGATATATTTTATTGTGAGTTCTTCAACAGGATTCATTGTCTTCACGCCTTTGCCATCAACTTGTCACCAAATAGCTTGTCTTCACGAGCTTGTTGTAACAAGTATTCCTTCTTTGCATCCATCAAACGATCGCCAAACTTTTCTATTTCTCCGGAGAATTGTTGCATATCGTCGGATTGAATCCATAAATCAATGATCGTGTCTTCAAATTCACGATCATCTTCTAAATTACCGACAATCATATCCATTTCTCCAATCACTTGTTCAAATAGATTGATTTTCATCTCAAGAATACGCAAGACATCATCTTCAATGGTATTGGCATTGACCAGATTAAAGATATGAACGTCGCGGGTTTGTCCAAGACGGCTGATCCGTCCAATGCGTTGTTCAATACGCATAGGATTCCAAGGAAGATCAAAATTGCAGATAGCGTTACAGAATTGTAAATTTCTCCCTTCACTGCCAGAATCTGTGGAAATTAACACACGCTTTTCTTCGCGAAATGAGCGTATGGCTTCTTCTTTTTGCATTCTGGTAAGACTTCCATGGAACAAAGCTGTAGAATATCCCGAAACTTCCAAAGATTTGTAAAGATGTTCTTGAGTTACTCGAAATTGAGTAAAAATCACCAGTTTTTCAGGGTATTCTTCTAAAAGGGAAAGAAGACGTTTCACTTTCATGCATCCGTTCAGTTGTTCCGTTTTTTCTATCAACGCTAATAACTGCTCTTCATCTTTTTCAACGACTCGTTTTGTTGTAAGCATGTGGTTGAGTAGAGGGGCGATTCCTTTAGGAAAACTACCCATCAGCTTTTGTAGTGATAATAATGACATACGAGAGAGAAAAGGTTTTTTTTCTTTGAGACGCATTTTCACAAATTCAGTGACTTCTCGATATAAAATTTCCTCTTCAGCAGAAGGTGTGACACGAAAGGTACGAGCAAAGCGTTTGGTAAAATTCACAGAAATCGTCGCACGTCGATTACGCACCATGCATTCCGCAACTAAATTGTGTAACTTGTCAATGTTTTTTACTTCAAAATCGTTATTCTTGTTACTGCTATTCTTGCTAATGAATTGTTTTTTGAAATTTTTTGCTGTATTGAGTAATCCTGGCTTTAACAGGGTCACCAAATTATAAAGGTCTTCTAAGTGATTTTGCATGGGAGTAGCAGTAAGGAGCAAAATGTATTTTTTTTGAAGGGAGCTGGCAAATTTCCACAGTACTGTTTTATTGTTACGAAGATGATGTGCTTCATCGAAAATGACTATGTCCCATTGTTCACGAGCAATCCACGAGCGATAAGGTTCTAGTTTTGCTGTATGGTAGGAAGCAATAATATGATCGTGTAGTTTCCATGCCTGCTCTCCAAATTTTTTAAAATTCTCATCATCGTAGGCGGCGAATTGGAGTCCAAATTTGCGCTGTAATTCCCCTTGCCATTGTGACACCAATGAAGGAGGAGTCAACACAAGTGTTCTTCTCACTAGTTTTCGAACGATCAGTTCAAGCAAAATTAAACAAGCTTCCACAGTTTTTCCTAAACCGACTTCATCACAAAGAAGCCCTCGTCCACGAAATCGTTGAAGTACTGTTTTTACTGTCTTGATTTGGTGATCATAAAGATCCACATCGCGTAGCAAGGACAATCCCATCAATTTTTCAAAATCAGGAGTTAAAGCAAATAGAGCAGCTTCTTTGCTTAAGGTAAACAATTCCCAAGACACTGGAGGTGTATACACAGTCGGAAGATCATCATGAAAGGCAATTTCTATCCCATGTTCTGTATGGGATTGATCTAGCTGTTGTGGTTGCATGGGTTCTGCGACAAAGCGAAATGTGAAAGGATTCTTATTAGTCAGAAGAAGGTAAGTGCTGTGAAAAATAGGAGATGGCGACCAAGTGAATCCCTCTTGCAAAATTAGCGCTTCCTCTTTGCTGCAATACCTTGCTGTTTGCATTTTTCCTGATGTGCATTCGAAAAGGATTTCTGTATTGTCAGAGAGGAGCAAATTCCACGAGGCACTGATAGGAATTTTTTGAGTCAAGAGATTGGGTAAGATGCTATGAATAACCCAACGATCCCCGAGTGTTGTTATATTATTCACGTATCCACTATAAAAACATGTATGAACGTATCTGTAAATTGCTATCATAGAATATCAGAGTGAGTGTCTAAAAGAAATAAAAAACGGTAAATCTAATGAAAACGCTTATGATCTTCTGCTGATTTTTGTAGTCACGACAGTTTGTGCGTACACTGATGGATGATCGGGTAAAAGAGCCGCAGAACGGAAAATCTCGAATTTCCTGACGTCCGAACTCACGTTATTCAATAACCATAAAAGAAACTTTCTTCTTCGATGAGAGATGTTTTGCCAGTTCGATAACGTGAGCAAGCTCTCGTCTTGTTTCTCGATGGACATTAATCAAAGAGTGGTCAAAGAAACGGATGAAGGTGTCGACTTCCGGGCTGATGGGAGAGGCATGCGTGATTCCAATTACCCAATCATATCGCGTTTTTAAATCGTGGATCAGCTGAGAAAATAGTGTCGAACCCATGTACTCATGTGAAAAATGGCAAACTCCTCCGGAGTTGATGGCATCATACCATCCAAAATGATGGATTTTGGGATTTTTCACTTTCCCTTCTAGAAACTGCAAGAGACCGGGGAGCTGCTCTTGTTCAGGTTCTTTTTCAAATGTGAGATCGAGCAGAAGAACATGCAATCCCTGTTTTGAGAAAAGTTTGGCAATGTCCTTGGAATAGTCATCTCCTTTTCCTTTAATGAAAGCTAATGTCTGGGGAAACCTTTCTTCAGAAGAATGGCAAAGATCAAGAAAGCTGATGAATCGGCGTAATTGAGGCAAGTTTTCCTTGCAATGTTTTTTCATGACCCCCGAAACGTGGACTTCGGACAACTCCAAATTTTCCTTTGAGGCAGGAACGCTTGTGATCATCGCGTGTGCAAAAAGGAGCCCCATGCTCAGGAAGCTGCCTAAAAAAGCTCCTAATAGCATAAAAAAGATCACCTTAGGGCTTTCCGGATAGGGTGATGGGATGGCAATGTCAACAGGAGCAGATTGTACCGCATCTAAATGACTGGCAATGCTTTTTGACTCCACAAGTTTGGTGAGCTCCTCCATCATGGTGATATCCATGGTGATCTGTTGGTCAATGAGCTTTTCCGTTACCCATTGCCGGGGCAGCAATGCCATTTCATGACGGAAATCGAGCTGATATTGCTCAATCAGCTGCTGCTCTTCCTTTAAATGATGGATATGACTACCGAGTGTATCTTCCAGCTGCTTTTCTAAAATGGATATCTGTTGTTGGATGAGCTCTAAAGTGGTGCTTTGCAGCGAGTAAACTTTCTCCTTTATCAACCCTTTTCTCAGTTGCAAAAGCTGGATGGTCTGACGAAGATGCAAATCCAAAAAACGCTTGTGGGTTTCCAGCTCTGTTTTTAATCGCTCTTTTTCTTTTACCCCTCTGTTCATATCGTCTTGCAAAGCTAGCACATAGTAACTGGCTTTTGACACTAAATCTGCAGTCACGGAATCTGTGGTCACCCCGCTTAAGGAACTGATTTCAAAACCCGGCTCTTCGAGCTGATCGACAATATACTCCAACTGAAGAATCTGAGCTTCTACATTGCCGAGTTGCTCGCTATAGTTAAGGTAGAGGTCTTTCGCCGTGTCTAGATTAATCCCTTGGAATTCTAACTGAGAAGATTGCTGACGGACCAGCCTTTCACGGATGGCTTTTTCCCGTACATCGAGAAAATGGATGAAATGATGCAAATAAGCGATAAATTGCGCTTGGAAATTTTTCCGGTTTGTTCCTTTTTCTTCTTTCTCAGAAACCGGGGCGTTGATGAGCTCTCGCTGACGGGCTTCCAGCTCCTTATGCCACGTTTTTATCATCAGTTGGCAGTCGTCCAGGAGGGATACCTGTGGAAGGGGATAGCGGTCATTTTCCAGATAAGAAATCATGAGCCGTGCTTCCTCGCCGCATTTACGCATCTTGTCAAGATCAATCAGGTGTTGGGAAAATGCGTTTTCCTCGTGCTGTTGATGGTGTCCTGAAGATTGATGAAGGGCTAATTCAATGGAATCGGAGTGATTTTTCAGCTTCTGTATTTTTTCCAATACCTCATTGAGAACGTGAGGGGCATGTTGAATGTGATACAAAAAGTCCTTTGTTCCGTTGTCTTGTTTAAACCGTTTTAGCCGTTTGAGCTCCAAATCAATCGTCAAAAGCTTTTCTTTCACCTCTTGCATCTTCGACGTTAAAAAGTGGAGGGCAGCTTCCGAGTTGGCATAGCCTAGGCTGGAAACATCTGAGGAAACTCTATTGGCATGGGCTTCCAAGACCTCCTTTAGATCTTTTCCCATCTCTTTTTGCCTCTTATGAAGATAGGCAACTTGTTCCCCGGAAATCCGTCTTTGCTCATGTCTCAAATAATCTTGATAAAGAAACATCAGCTGATTGAGCACATCTGAAGCTAAATGACGGGATCGATTGCGATAACGGAATTTCAAAAGCGTCTGGTCATCCTTATCCTGTTCGATGTTGATCTCTTCGGAGAGTTTTTTCGCAACGTCGGCAATTGGGGAGAGTGTACAGCTATATGTGTCTGAGCAGAGAGGGAAGCCGGCGGCTTTTTCAATAGTAAACCGAAAATTTTCCGATGAGAAAGGAGTTTGCAATTTGCCGTGCCCAAGTTTTTCTTCTTCGGGACCTATGACCTGATAAGTGTCCTCTGAATCAAACACAAGGGTAAGGTCGATGGGGATTTCTCCCGAATATTCTACATCTCTAACTTCAATAGCCGTGTGGATATCGGGAAAAGGCAATGCGGCTTTTTTTCTTAAACGATTATATTCGACGCGTAGATTATCCTTCATTCTTTTTAGGAGCGAAGAGCCGTCTCTTTTTTTTGTGATTGCCGCCTGTAAATTCAGGGACTGAACCACACCTTGAAGGAGTTTGCGCGACAGCATCATGCTGATCGCCTCGCTGCTATTTCCCTGGGCAAATCCCCCAAGTACCATTGTCACTAAAGAGGAGGAATTATTGACTTCCGCCTGCTGATTCCCTTTTTCCTTGAACGTGGCTTCAACCGAGTATTGGATCGGCTGCAGGAGAGGATACAAGACCGTCAACAGAGAAAATACAATTACGGAAAAGAGGATCTTGCCCTTTGCTCTTCTAAGGATTCTTATCAAGTCGGAAATAGTGATGAGAAAATCTTCGGGCCTGTGATTGGATTCCGCCATAGTCTATCCTCTAATAAAACAAGTTGTAAGTGCCGTGAACTTCTCGAATGCAGGAAGCTGTCGGGAGCAGCTGACTGATAAAACGATTCCATTTGGTGATGGGCTTTTCTGAAACATAAACGGTGTCCCCAGGAATCAAAAGCATGCTTCTGTTGGGTAAATTGACAATGTGCTCCCAAGAAATGACGTAAATTTTGGGGCACTCGATATCCCCGCGAATCACTTGAATGCATCGACGATTTCCCGTATAGGGTATGCCTCTCGCCCTTACTAGAGCCTCGGGTAATGTGATAAAACCGTAGGGCACCTCGATTGCAGTCGGAGAGTTGACCTCCCCCATGACCATCACGACGGCATCGCTAGGATTAGCGATAAAAATTTTATCTCCTCCGCGCATCACGATATTTTGGTTCATATCTCCCTCATTAATGAGCTTATACAAGTCGAGGGGCAAGGGATATCCTTCTCTCATCACATAGCTCATGAATAAGTTTGCATTCGGAAGTATTCCTGCCTTTGTGAGCACTTCGTAAAGACGAATTTTTCCGTCTACAGGAATTGCAGGTGTCTTAACACTTCCTGCGAGTTCAACTTTTCTTTGTAGACGATCTTTATACGAAATAAAAATCTCTGCATCGCAATAGTGCTTTTGAATTTCCATTTTTAATTTCTCTTGTGCTTCCCTCAGCGTCAATCCCATCACTTCTACAGACTGTATATCGGGAAGATCGACGCGGCCTTCGGTCACACGGAAACCGCCGACGCTATGATTGATATACTCAAACGCCTCTCGGATTTCCTTTCGGGTGGGGTGATAGAGCGCAATATTTAAGATATCGTCTTCGACAATGCAATCTTCATACTCTTCGAGTGCATCACAGGAGATCGCTCCCGCATATTCACCCATCATCTCTTTGATCGCCAACTTCCCCTGTCGAATGCAGTAAGAGTCGGTGACAAACTCATCGGGGCCGACAATATTATAGTCGCAGCAGGGTTTTGTACATGAACTCAAGAAAAAAAGAAAAAAAGTCAAGAGGATAAAATGGACATTCATGAGAGTACGAATCGTTAACCCCACATTCCGCATGTTGCGGGAGGTGATTTCAATAGATTTTTGATTCTAAGTGGGTTACAAAATCGAAGCTTGGTCTGTAGTCACCAGTCGAGATTTTGTAATCCACTTAGAATTAAAAAGATGAA
>JBAUVX010000222.1:0-6231 GCA_049583465.1 Waddliaceae bacterium
TTCTCGATTTTGGAGAAAATTGCTAGCTCATACGGTGTGTGTCAAACTGAATATGGAATTAGGCAACGAGCCTTTACAGTTTGAAGGTCTCATAACGCATTAACAATTCGCCCATGGGGTGAACTTACGGCAGGGCGGTATTGTTGATTCCGCCGGCTCCATCATTCCTTTGACTGCAGTCTTGTCCGATGATGGAGGTCGGCAATCACATGCATCATCCACTCCCACTCGCCGATTTTGAACGTTCCGGAGCTATCATACTGCATTTTCATTTCATACAGCATAGCATTATCGCGATTCCATTTAATGTTCCCCTTCATCGTTCCCGAAACAGACACGTCAACCAGCTCCGACGCTCCCGACTCCGTTGGCATGAGACTACTCAATTGAAAGGCCATCTTTCCAATCTCGCCGGTCACAGAAGCCTCGATAGCGTAATCATCGATGGATGTGACGGTATAATCGATCCGTTGGGGAATCGCGGGGATGGGATGATCCGCCAAAACCTTTTGAATGGTCTGTCCAACCGCAAGCTCGTTTCCCGCCAAAGAAAAAAGATGTAGAAACAGTTCCACTAAAAGACTTTCCGGGTCGATCTCTTGAAGGAGAGGGAGCTCTTCAACCATTTGATTTAAATCATGACTCCGGCTTTCCATCTTAAAATTCCGGTCAAAATGGATGCGAATCGGGCGGTGAATCATTTTTGAGAGCCGGCTCAAATACAGGGACGATTCCATCTGATCGGAATCGAAAACCATTTCCGCACCATTAGCTTGCAGGCCGATCTTGATGGATTTTAACAAAAACGTAAGGTCGAAAGGAGGATGAAAGAGAGGAAGATCTGTTTGACCGGACGTTAATGTCAGCGTCGCTCCAATTGTTTGTTTAGCTCGAGAAGAAAGACTAAAGCCGGGCAATGATTGATTCAAGCTAAGGGTCAGGTTGCTATCCAAGTAAACGGGAAGATCGGGTTGATACTGAAGGTGTGCTGTTCTCTCCGAGGAATTTGCACCGCAAGAAACTAGAAAAAAAACCGCAAGAAAAAAAACCGTTTTCACCGCCATTACCGCCATTTCACCTATAAATGAGGGGATTGCGTTCATCGATCAATCGATCTCCAAACTGATATCCGGCCTTGTTTAACTTCCAAAAATGGGGATCTCCTCTATTGCGGACATATACACTATTAACTTGAACATAGACAATCAAATAATAAGCATACCCTCGACGATGAAGAAGTGCAGGAAAAGGAATCGGCTGATTAGGAGCAAAAAATACCCCATTTCCGGCAACTGTAGGAAACAGCCCCTCCCCCCCCGGGATCAACGTTCTCCCGTTTCCGGAAAGGGAAAGGAACAAACCGCAAAGAATCCCCTGAATAGAGCTGATTTGGGTCAAAGTCCGAGAAGTACTCAAAAACTCCCGATACCTTGAGGCTTCCGACTCTTCATTTTCTTCCCCGAGAGAGGGAAAAAATTGATCATACCCCAAGCGCAAGGGCTTTTTCTCAATGAGTTGAGAAACAATAGCCCCAAAACGGGATTGAGAGATCATGTCCTTGATCTGAGGATTCACTCGCCAAAGGTTGTGTCCTGCCTCAAAAGATTTTCCCGGCTCTTGCTTGTGGACATCTTCGGATCCCGCTCCGGCTGCCGCCGAGGTGTGCCGGTTATTGTCAGCAGTTAAATTGCGGCGGACTCCCTCTTCCACTTCCCGACTGAAAAGGACAATCTCTTCATCGCTGAACAGCCCCTCGAACTCAATCGTTTTGTGTTGACGAAAATAGCTCCACTGTTCCTGGCTGACGGCAAATTTCATCTGTTTGTTTGTTTTTTTAAGCTTAACAATGTAAGATGATGCCGTATCATGACGATTGGCATCCACTCCATACTACGATAAGACTTTTATGAATGCTTTAGAAGATCTTTTTCAACTTACGGGAGAAATTGAAAAAAAAATCCATTACACGTTTAAGAATAAATCACATCTCGCCCTCGCCTTTGTCCATCGGTCGTTTGTCAATGAAAATCGCGACGTGAAAGAACACAACGAACGTTTGGAGTTTTTGGGAGATTCCATCCTGGGTCTGATCATCGCCGACTACCTTTACCGCTATTTGCCCAATACTCCTGAAGGAGACTTGTCGTATCTGCGCTCCCGCCTTGTGGAAGCAAGCTCTTGCGTCGCTTATGTCCAGATGCTAAACGTCGAAAAGTATCTTCTCCTGGGGAAAGGGGAGAAAATGAACAATGGCAGAGGACGGGATTCGATTCTGGCAGATCTCTTTGAAGCAATCATCGGAGCAATCTTTCTCGATGGGGGAATGGAAGCTGCTCAATCTTTTGTTTTTTATAATTTTTCAAAAAGGATCGAATCCATTCTCAAAACCCCCCTGACAAACTGGAAAGCGCAACTGCAAGACTATTGCCAAAAAAAATATCACCAAACCCCCGTGTATACAGTGATGAGCGAACGAGGCCCTGACCATAGCAAAATTTTTACGATTTCCGTCATCATCAATTATGCCGAAATGGGACATGGAGAAGGACCCTCGAAGAAAGAGGCTCAACAAGCAGCTGCCAAAAATGCTTTGGAAAAAGTGCAGAACGAGCAGGATATTGCGTATCAATGAAGCCAAAAAGCGTGTGGTATTGCTCATCATGCGGACATAAGCAATGCAAATGGTCGGGTCAATGTCCCCAGTGTTCTCAATGGAACTCTCTTCAAGAAGAGGTCGAAATGTCGGGGGGATCTACCCGTTTCGCTGCTCAATCCCAAAGCAGCCGCCCTGTTCTGCTAAAAGAGATCGCTCATAAGGAAACCCCCCGCATTCTGACTCACCTTCAAGAGTTCGACCGTCTCACCGGAGGAGGGATCGTCCCCGGCTCTTTGACCCTTGTAGGGGGCAGTCCGGGAATTGGGAAATCCACCTTGATGCTGCAATTGTCGGAGACTTTTGCCAAGCAGAAATTGATTGTGTTGTATATCAGCGGAGAAGAGTCGATTGAACAGACCTCTCTTAGAGCTAAACGATTGGGAATCGACACTGACAATCTATTTCTGCTAAACGAAACCCATTTTTCTACGATCAAATCGCACATCGACCACATCCAACCCCATCTTTTAATCGTTGATTCGATCCAAATCATCTATAAAAGTGAAATTCCGTCAGCACCGGGTTCTGTCTCTCAGGTGCGTGAAAATGCCAATGAGTTCATGCACCTAGCTAAGAGAAAGGCCATGGCGACTTTCCTGATTGGCCATGTGACAAAAAGCGGAGAAATTGCCGGGCCTAGGGTTTTGGAACATCTGGTGGATACCGTTCTCTATTTTGAAGGAGATAAACAGCAGCACTACCGGATGATTCGCGTTGTGAAGAATCGATTTGGCCCGACGGATGAAATTGCCGTCTTCCAGATGCAAGCAAAAGGACTGGTCCAAGTCCCCAATCCTTCCCAAATCTTTTTGCAAGAGCGGACAAAAGAGGCAATCGGCGCTGTCGTCATCCCAACCATTGAGGGATCTCGTCCGATTTTGGTTGAAGTACAAGCACTAGTTACCGAGACGTTCTTTCCCACTCCCTCACGCAGGTGTACAGGACTTGACCACAATCGCCTTGCCCTTCTCCTTGCGGTTTTAGAAAAGCGGATGGGCTATCAACTGCACAAACGGGATGTCTTTGTTGCCATCGCCGGAGGAATGCGCGTTACCGAGCCCGGCATTGACCTTGGCGTGTTGGTCACTGTTGCCTCGTCTATGCGCAATTGCCGCATCGACCCGGACACCGCAGTAGCCGGAGAGGTGGGGTTGGGGGGAGAAATCCGTTCCATCCCAAGAATAGAAAGCCGTATTAAAGAAGCCATTCACATGGGTTTTCGCCACTGTGTAATCCCAAAGGGGAATCTCAGAGGCATCTCTCAAGAGCTGTTAGACAAGATTCATCTCACCGGCGTGGATGTCGTTGAACAAGCTGTGGAAACCCTTCTAAAATAACGGAGACGGGAAAATGAAAGGGACTTTCCGATCCTAAGCCCAGGTTGCAATAACCTCATAGGCCCTTGGCTTGCTGCCCATAGCTTTCACGTAGAAAGTAGGCCAAAAACATGGCCAGACACAGTCCAATCGGCAAAACCGCCAGTGCAATGTGATAATCTGCAGCCGTGTAAGCAAGGGGCGTCGCAGCACGAGAGGGATCTTCGCTCCGTGACAGTGTCAACAAGAAACCAATCAAAGGAGGAAAAACGGCACCACCCAAGTTTGATAGGCCTTGTGTAAATCCAATCGCTACTCCCGAAGTCCGGCGATCGTTGATCTCCACGGCCACGGCAAAGACTAGGCTGCCTTGGGACCCTAAACAAAAGCCGAGGAGAAACATCAGCGGATACATAGCCGGGAATGGAAGACCCGGCAGGTAGAGGATCACAAGACTGTCGAGCAAGGCGAAGAATGGAAAGAGCAGCATAGGAATCCGCCGGCTGCGCAACTTCTCAGAAAACAGGCCCGCAAAAGGTCCGCCAAAGGCCAATCCCATGAAAGCGGCAGACGCCGCTGCAGCCGCTGTTTTCGTTTCGACCCCATAGTGGGTGGTAAAAAACGGCGTTGCCCACAAACTCGCGAACGCAAGAATCGGCATGAGCATTAAGCTCCCCCATAGGCTATTGATCCAATTCTGTGGAAGAGCCGCAAGATTTTTTAGGTGACGCAGCACGTCGCTAAAAAACTGTTGCTCATTTTGCTCCTCCTCCCCGTTTGGCAGACGTTGGTTTGAAGGAGGAGCATCGCGGACAATGAGGAAAATTAGCAGGGCAACGACAAGCCCTGCTCCCGCCGCGATATAACCGGCCTCTCGCCAACTCATCCAGTCGAGCAGAGACGCTAACACTGCTTCGCCGCCTATTGATCCGATCACTGTCGCGGTACCTGTGAGTCCGGCAAGGGTGCCGATATAGTGTGGAGGAAACCAGCGGGACGCCAAATAAATAGGTCCAACACCGGGAAATGCCCCCCCAATGCCCATGAGAAGCCGCGCGGAAAAAGCTCCGGCGAGACTTGATGCAGCGCCAAAGAAAAATGAGCCGATAGAGGAAATCACCACTGCCGCTGTCAGCAATCTCCGTGCTCCCATCCGGTCGATCATCAAGCCAACAGGAATTTGCAGCAAGACATAGGGAACGAAATAAAAGGTCATCATGGTGCCGAGGCTGTTGGGGTCGACGCCGAGGGAAGTGCGGAGTTGTTCGCTGGTCACGCTTGGCGTCACCCTCAGATAGGCATCATAGGCATTAAACAAAACAGCAACGAGAAAAATGAACCAGGAATAAAGCAAAGAGGTGCCGAGCCGGGAGTTCCGTGACAAATCAGGCTGAGCATATTCGTTTTTTCTTGATCGGTTTGGCGCACCCATCATTGTCTCCTTGTGCTGCAGGTATCGCAAATTGCCGGTCCCCTGTCAACTTTTTATTATCCGAAAGTCAGAGCTAACCAAAAGGGTATCCATATGGAAAACCTACAAACAATTTTCCTCCTATTATTCGCGGCCGTACTCGTTGTAGGTATAGCCCAAAAATTTCGCATGCCCTATCCGATCGCCCTCGTTCTCGTCGGGGCCGCTATTGGATTTATTCCTGGTTTGCCTGTTATTTCCTTCAACCCCAATATCATTCTCGTGATAGTTCTCCCTCCGATCCTTTATTATGCTGCATTTGGCACAGCTTTTCGGGAATTTCAACGGAATTGGAAGGATATCTTTTCTCTCGCCCTAGGATTGGTCGTTTTTACCACCTTTATTATAGGGATTGTCTTCAAATGAATGTTCCCTGAACTCCCTTGGGCTCTTGCATTGGCTTTTGGCGCTATCGTTTCACCCCCAGATGCAATCTCCGCTACAACTATTCTGAAACGATTTTCGATGACCCCGCGACTTAAATCCCTATTGGAAGGAGAAAGTTTGATCAATGATGCCTCCGCTATCGTGGTCTATAAACTAGCTGTCATAGCATTGCTCACAGGCTCATTTTCATGGTTATCACCTCGCCATTTGTCAAATTAGGAACACGCCCTCTCTGACGCAATTTCTTTCCTTGCAATACTTTGTTCAGTTCATCCTCTACCAAACAAAAGATGATGGCTATGATAAAATCATCGATTGGCATGTCTTGCTCCCGGTTTTATTTTTTCACAAACAGGATGCATAAAGGCATGCCACTTTTCAATCATTAGCTGAAAATAGTT
>JBAUVX010000223.1:0-4524 GCA_049583465.1 Waddliaceae bacterium
GGACGGGGGCAGTTCTAAGCTCAAAATCCGTTTATGATTCGATGAAGGCCATCAACCAACTTTTCCTCATGAAAGTTAATCAGTAATCCAACCTGTAAATTTAGCAATCGCAAATGCGACAGGCACCGGTTTTTCTACTATTACGTCAAACCCCCGTTTCCTAAGCTCATACGCTAAACATGCTCGATATGCTGACTCAAGCAGCCCCGGTCCCAACCGCTTGTGGACTTCGATAGCAGCTCCAATAATCGCCTGTGTTAATTGGTTTGTCTGCAGGTTCTCTCTGTGTCCTCTGTGCCTCCGTGTTTCGGTCATGTGTATTTCGTTGGGTGAACTATTTTCAGCTTCGGAAAAATCAATGGGTTATTATTAGGAGATAAGGGCTTTATCCGCCCTATACTGAAACAGGAATTGACTGAACACGGAACGTATTTAGAGACTCCTCTTCGCGATAACATGAGTGATGAAAGACCAAAAAGTTTCATAAAGTGTAGGGGGTGAAGTAATTAACGGAGTCATAATATTAAATCATTAATAAAACAATTTTTATTAGTTGTTGATGTGTTTTATATGCTAAAAAGTGGATTAATTAAAGTAAATAGAAAATTCCGGACTATTATTCTTTTTTTCCGTTGTCCAGCTTAACCGTGGTCGAACACAACCGGCGTAATTGCCAAAATAATCCCCCTTCAGAACACCGTCATCTACTGCTTCAATTGCTATCGCCCTTTCAACAGTAAATGGCTCGCTCCACTGGGCATTAAAACCGGTCACCGAGATAAAGTACATGCTATCATTGAGGGTATCAGCGGGAATCGTGCATTCGGAGAGATATGACCCTTTCTGAAGGGGTTCTCCATAATATTTTTTCTCTAAATTATTTAAACTACTGAAAACACAAACACCCACATCATTTGTAAGAGTTAGCAAAAAACTTGCCCGGGTTCCATCACGGATGACATCGTAATGAATCCGGATTGTAACAGGCCGGGAAAGAGAAAACACAGCAACAGCCTTCCCTTGGTTATCAACAGCTTCAATGCAGTGAACTTTGAGAGCACTATTGCCGGGCAGGCCGGCAGGATCCCACCGTTTGGAACTGGAAATATGGGAATGACGTTGGAGGTAGGTTGTCACGACGTCCGTTGCCTTCCCTTCCTTGACAAGTTGCCCTTGATCAAGGAGGACTGCCCGCTGACAGAGAGACTGGATTGCAGCCATATTGTGGCTGACAAAAAGGACTGTGCGTCCGGAGGAAGAAATGTTTTCCATTTTATTGAGGCATTTTTGCTGAAAGCGAACATCGCCTACAGCTAACACCTCGTCAATAATAAGAATTTCCGGTTCAAGGTGCGCAGCAACGGAAAATGCTAGCCTGACATGCATGCCGCTGGAATAATGTTTTACGGGTGTATCGATGAAAGAGGCAATATCGGCAAAGGCGACTATCTCATCGAACTTGCTCTGAATCTCCCGACGGCTCATGCCGAGAATCGATCCATTGAGGAAAACGTTTTCTCGTCCGGAAAGTTCCGGATGAAACCCTGTTCCCACTTCCAAAAGAGAAGCGACTCTTCCTTTTATCGAAGCACTCCCCTTTGTTGGCTCGGTAATTCGAGAGAGTATCTTTAAAAGGGTGCTTTTCCCCGAGCCATTGTGGCCAATGATCCCAACCACTTCACCAACATTCACTTCGAAGCTGATCTCGCTAAGAGCCCAAATAACCTCGGAAAGCCCCATTGCTTGATAAGGCTGATTCTTGAGAAGAGCGCCGACCCTTCTAAACGGCCCTTTTGCCAGATGGGTCAGCCATTCGCGCAATGAATAGGTATGTTTCTTGCCTCCAATGCGATACCGTTTACTCAGCTCTTCAATGACAATAGCGCTATTCGATCGCACAATTATACCACATCTGCAAATAGTTTCTCCATTCGACGAAAGTAGAAAGCTCCAAAAACAAAAAGAACAAGTCCAACGAGAGCACTAATCGCCACTTCCGATAAAAGATGGGGAAAATCCAGATATCTTCTTAGAAGAATCCAACGAAATACTTTGACGACACCATTCATTGGGTTAAGACAATACACCATTTGCCACTTTGAAGAGAGTACACTCATTGGGTAGATAACCGGGGTAACAAAGAACCACATTTGCAGAAAAAAGGGGACTGCATGGCGAACATCGCGAAAAACGGCATTAATGGCCGACAGCCAAATGCCGATCGCACTAGTCACCATAAAAAGATATACTACGGCGAATGGGAGAATCATGAGTTCTATACCCAAGGAATAATTGTGATAAAGCATCATCAGAAACAGAAAACCCAACGTAATAAAAAAATCGACAAAACCTGCACAAATTTTTGATATCGGCACAATCAACCTTGGAAAATAGACTTTTTTTAATAGATTAGCATCTGTGACAAGCGAACTTGAGGAGTTTGTGACTCCATTAAAAAAGAACATCCACGGCAGCCATCCTGATAAAACAAAAACAGGATAGTTAACATTATTTAATGGGGTATTAACGAGACGGCTAAACAATAAAGTAAAGATTAGCACGCTTATTAGCGGCTGCAATAACGCCCATAGAACACCGAATAGAGTCTGCTTGTATCTGACCAAAACATCGCGTAAGGAAAGAAAATAAAAAAGCTCCCGATATTTCCAAAGCTCCTGGAAATGGAGAAAACGCCACCCATTTGTTGCTTCAATGACATGGATCAAAGGCTTGGGGGGTTCATGATGATTCACATTCACTACTCGCGTATTTTTGCTGCGTTCTAAAAAAAGGAGATTCTCGGGAAAAGAATGCTGTGAAAGTCGAACTCACGTTAAAAGTGTTCTTTCTACTTAAACAGAAAGCATGTTAAAAAAAACAGATTTTTTTGGAAAGTTTTACTTCATATGAACGGCATACCCCCAGCAATTATGGGTGAACGGTTTTCTAGGGGGGAAATGTGATTTCAAAAAAAATATTCTTTTTCCACAGCAAGAAAAAGTTGATCCGGAAAACTCTCCCTTTATGGTTTCAGCAAACGTTTGGGCTTCAAATTGTTTGGACGCTTCCAAAATACTTGGATTGATTTTTTTTCGACGAGACATAGGTACTTCCAATTATTGAAGATATATGCTCGTATTTTACACTAAAAGCCGTCAAATCTTTTTAATGAAAACGCCCTGGATGTATACCCAAACAAACTCAAGAATTGGATTTTCGTCCAAGGCTGCTTTAACGCTGCTAGCTTCGTCTTCAAATTGTTCTGGACAGTTTGGATCGTAAGGGACAACCTTAATTTCTCTAGTCTCCTTAGAGTCATAAGGGCGTCTCCAATAACAGTAATTTTTTGCAAATCACCGATATTTAGGGATGGGTTTGATAGATAGTGGATTTTTCATGGGTATCTTGTTCTATAATCTGAAATCCGCCTTCGACGATCAAATCAGCTAACTCATCTTCACTGAGATAATTCCAAAATTTTTCTACCCCTCCATAACGGTCATCTGCTCTTAATTCTTCACCGATACCCCTTTTCATTGAAACATAGAAAATGCCCCCAGGCTTTAGTGTGCGATAGAGATTGGCTAATACACTGGGCATTGCTTGTTTTGAAACGTGCAGCAACGAAGCTGAAGCCCAAATGGCATCAACAGATTCACAATTCAAATTCAAACTTTCGATATCACTTACGATAAAATCGGCTTGAGGTACGGAATCGCGAGCTAAGGCAATCATTTGAGGAGAGATGTCTACTCCGACAACTCTATACCCTTTATCTACAAAGTACTTCGCGTCTCTTCCCGGGCCGCATCCCAGATCCAGAATTTTAGAATTCGGTGAAAGATGGGACAAAAACACTTTTGCTTTTACTTCAGGCTGTAATTTTAATGTGTTTTCTTGGTACTCGGATGCTGTTCTGTCATAGCTCTGACGGGTAATTTCACGGTAATCTTCCTCACCTAGAAGATTTCTACTCATAAAAACTAGTCCTATCACAATTAATCTTAGGATTTTATACATTGCATATCTCTTAAGGTTGGGTCCATCAGCAAAATCAAGAGGATCTGTATTCTGTTCAATCGGTAACATGGGTAACACTTTGTTCCATCCAACCGCTATGAGTATAATGATAAGGGAGTTGTATGTTGATTGCTATTGGGTTTTATGGGTTGGTGATGGTGCAAGCTGTGCATCGTTGCACCGCCTGTGCACCGTTTCGGGAAGAATTTAATCAGACATTGGGAGTCGAATAAACTGAAGTTAGGTATTTTTTTTGTAGCTCGGGCAAATTTCATGATTTGGGTCCCACCAGAGTATCCAAAAAAAGCTTGATTCCTTTAATCCCCATAGACGCGACTTTCCAGTAAGACGAATAGAATACAATTCTTCCCAGTCATCTAATTCACCCCATGGGCGAATTGTTAATGCGTTATGAGACCTTCAAACTGTAAAGGCTCGTTGCCTAATTCCATATTCAGTTTGACACACACCGTATGAGCTAGCAATTTTCTCCAAAATCGAGAA
>JBAUVX010000224.1:0-6585 GCA_049583465.1 Waddliaceae bacterium
GCCCCCGTCCTTTCTCTCTGTGCTCTCTGTGTCTCTGTGTTTTACACTAACAACCATGCTTTAAATGAGTGGTGAAACTAGTACCTGCGCATTATCAACCGAAATCGCAATTCGCCCATGGCGTAAGTTCAGGAATTCCTTACCGGAAGGCAACTCTCATCAAGACTCTGAGTTAACGTAGTGGCGACCAGAACATGCAATGCCGTTTCAACTTTAGAGATCCCCAGTACAAGCTGTAGCGGAAGAATTATCGAGCCCCCCTCCTTTAAGAGAGGGGGGCTTTTCTATAACTACCCCAAATCGCGCCAATCTTTGAAATTTGGCTGGTCTTCTAGAAGTTCTGGAGCAACAGTTTTCACAAAATGTTGGATCATTTCAGAAGCTTCATGGCGACGAAAAGCTTCTTCGTTCTCATAAATCATAAATCCGATGAACATATTGGGGTCCTCAAAGGATTGAAGGATGTGATAATCGATGCATCCCGACTCATTTCGGGAAGGAATCACAAATTTTGATAAGGTATTTTTGAGTTCCTTCTCTTTTCCTGGCTTGGCGCGAACGGTAACAACGGCTGATTTTGTCATCATGACACCTCCTTTTTGAAGGTAACAATGATAGAATCACCACTTTATGGTGCTACCCTTAATATATGGAAGTTCCAAATTTTTTGTAAAGATGAAATTTTCTGAGAATTCCGCTATTATCCTTTTATATTCAAGGATTTGGGTCATACACAGCCCCCATGCCTTTTTCCTTCTTATTTTTGATCTCCTTTAAGAAATTTCGGTGATAAAAGATCCATACAGACCCATATCATTCAAAAACACAAGTTTCTAGTTACAAGGCCTCAAGCGGGTCCGAGGCACTCCAGCCGGCTGGAGTGCCCCGGACCCGCTTGTTTTTCCTATCCATTACCCCTCTTTCTTTCGGCTTTGGCGCTCTAAATTCCTGTTCTTAAAAAGGAAAAAGTTTTACAGAGGTTTATAGACACCCATTTCCTATTTATAGCCAACGATCAGAATGATTAAAATTCCTCATTACATCTTACAAGAGATCATCTATCAAACAAAGGATTATTGCGTCCACCGGGGCATCAGAGAAGCGGACGGGCAGGCTGTAATCATTAAGACAGTCGTTTCTAATCAGTTAACTCCTCTTGCAATTGCACAATTAAATCACGAATACAGAATAACTCAAAGTTTAAAGGGAAGAAATCGGATCATCGAATCGCAAGCACTGATTCCCTTTGATCAAAATCTCGCCTTGGTAATGGAGAATGTAGAAGGCATCCTCCTCTCCGACCTCATCAAATCGCAAAAAATTGACATCAAAAGGGGATTAGCGCTCGCCATTGAGATTGCAAAGGCAATACGAGATATCCACCGGGGAGGGGTGGTTCACAAAGATATTCGACCCCAAAATATGATCGCGGCCCCGATTGCAAATACGATCACAGTCATCGACTTTGGCTTGAGCACCCGCCTGCAAAGAGGAATCATTTCCCCTAAAGCGACAGAATCCCCCGATGGAAGTCCGGCATACATCTCCCCGGAACAAACAGGACGGATCAACAGAGAGATCACCTACAGAACAGACTTTTACTCTTTGGGCATTCTTCTTTATGAACTATTCACCGGAAGCCTTCCCTTTGTTTCCTCCAATCCTAAGGAATTGATTCATTTCCACGTTGCCGAGATACCGGTCCCCCCTCATGAGATTGATCAAAACATTCCGGTGATGATTTCAACAATTATTTTCAAGCTCTTAGAAAAAAACGCCGAAGATCGCTATAAGAGTGCAGCAGGGATCATCGTTGATTTAGAACAGTGCCTGCAACAATTTACCGAGAATCAAGAGATACGCCCGTTTTCCCTAGGACAAAAAGATAAACATGAGTCCTTATTTATTCCGGAAAAGCTATATGGGCGCGAGAATCAGATGGGAGGGTTATATAAAAGTTTTGATCAATCGGTAAAGGGAAAATGCCAATGTGTTCTCGTCAGCGGCGAAGCCGGCATTGGCAAGTCGGTATTCATTCAAGAAATTCAAAGACCTCTAACAAAAATAGGAGGGTTTTTTATTACAGGAAAGTGTGATCAATTTAAGCAAAACATTTTTTACAACGCAATTATCGAAGCTTTCCAACAACTGCTTTTGCAAATGCTTTCCGAATCACCGAAAACCATTGTACAATGGAAAAAAAAGATTTTGCATGCTGTTGGATCTAATGGCCGGCTGATTATCGATGTCATCCCCGCAACAGAAAAAATTATCGGAAAGCAGCAACCGCTGCCGCGACTGGGCCCGAAAGAAACGCGCGATCGTTTTCACTATTACTTTCAAGCATTTCTACAGATTTTTATGTCAAAGGAAACCCCTGTTATCTTGTTTTTGGATGATTTACAGTGGATCGATTTTGCATCATTAGAAGTATTGAGGTCATTAATCACCGATCCGACGACTGAGCACTTATTGGTTATTGGCGCTTACGATCCTCAACAGATTAATCCCGACCACCCTCTTTTGACAACAGTACAAGAAATTCAACACAACTCAAATAACCTTGTAGAAGTGGAATTACACCCCTTAAATCAAGACGATGTTTCTCAGCTTCTCGCCGACACCTTTGATTGTTCCGAAGTACATATCCGCGAACTTTCTCTGATTGTCAAAGAAAAAACAAAGGGGATCCCCTTCTTTATTAAAGAACTGCTGAAAACTTGTGTGTTGAATCAAACAATCATTTTCTCACCTCGATCTCAGAAATGGCAATGGAACCTTCATCAGATCAAGTTAATGGAAAACAACGTGTTAGATTTGCTTGAGCAGCAGATGAAAGCAACAGGAAACGAAACGCAACAGCTATTAAAAATCGCCGCCGTTTTGGGAAATATTTTTTCCTTAAAAGCCCTCTCCAAAATTGCGAACATCCCCATGCCCCAAATAGCGAGGATCTTCCGCCGGCCTCTTGAACGCGGATGGATACTGCCGGTTGGAGAAAGATATGAGTTTTTTTTAGAATATCATGAAACCCATCCGTTGGCGTACGGTGTCGAAGAAGTCGAGCTGAATGTCAAATTTACTCACGACTGCATCCAACAAGCAGCGTATCAGCTCATGTCCGACGAAGAAAAGAAAGACATCCACTATCAATCGGCAAAGGTTCTCCTTGGAATGACCACCCCGAATAAGATCGAAGAGTCGATCTTTGATATCACCTATCACCTCAACGAAGTTCTCGATTGTATCGACGATCCTCAAGAAAGGCTCCACTACTCCCGGCTGAATCTTCTCGCTTCAATTAAAGCAAAAAATGCCTCCTCCTATCATTCAGCAATGTCATTCGCAAAAAAGGGGTTGCAATGGCTGAGTCCCGAGCAAAAAGAATCGGAATATGAGTTGTGGAAGGATTTGAGTGCACAACTGGCGGAGTGTTATGTTCACGTCGGAGATTTTAAACAGGCAACACAACAATTTGAAAAAACATTAGACAAAGTGAAATCCGTCGAAGAAAAAATTCAGCTCTTCATTCTATGGAATCGACTCTATCAAATGAAAGGCGAGTACCGGCAAGCTATCGATACGGGATATCGAGCTTTAGCTCTGATCCATTACTATCTTCCCAAAAAAGTTCGCTCTCTAAACATTATGACTGAGTTTTTAAAAGTCCGATGGTTTTTCTTCCGTCACCCCCCCGAAGTCATTGTCAATCTTCCCCAAATGACCAACCGGAGGATGCTGCTCATTTCAGAACTTCTGTATTCTATTCTCCCTCCCGCTTTTGTTGTCGACGAAAGATTGTTTTTTTTCGTCGGCCTGCGACTGACGTCGACGTTAAAACATGGCGTCTCTCCATTTTCCCTCATGGGTATTCCGACAGCAAGCTCAGCGATTGCCTGGTTAACATCTCGTTATAAAAAGAGCAAAAACCTTGGAGAACTTGCTGTGATCCTCTCCCGAAAATATGACTATCGCATCACGGAACCTATGGCTTTATTTGCATTTGCCGCTTTTCATGCAGACCAGCACTACCCTCTAAGAACATGCATCTCAATGTTAGATGAATGCTACGAAAAATCGCTGGTCCTCGGGGACTTCATGTATTCCGGCTATGCAATCTCGATAAGTTGCTGGCATAAACTCTATGCCGGAGAACCTATCGACTTGCTGCTGCTGCACGTTCAAAAATCCATTACCTTTAATGAAAGAGCCAAAAACGACCTGCCAAGAGATGCATCAAAAGTCCTACAGTTGTATCTGCTGGCTTTACAGCAAGAGAACCCGATCACGATCTCGACCGAAGAATTTGACGCAGAAGCTCAATGCGCCATGTATAGAAAAAAGGGCGATCACTACATGGAATTCCGCATTTCCTTGTCTGAAGCCAATTTATGCTTCCTCTTTGGAAATTACGAAAAAGCAAAAGAATGGATTGAAAACTGTAAAAAGTCATTGATCTTGCGTGTCAATTTCCAAGTGTGGATCCATACGCATTACCTCGAATGCTTGGTGTTGGCAGGACTTTATCCTCATCTTGATTCACAACAAAAAAAGAAATCTCTTGCCACTTTCAAAAAAAACCTCACCATCCTTAAGAACTGGGTGCCCGATCCCACAAAAAACAAGAGCCATTTTTATTATTTAGCAAAAGGAGAATATGATCGACTCGTTAATCCCGATCGTAATGCCATTGATGACTATCTGCAAGCAATTGAAATCGCTGAAGATTATCATTTTATCCAAGATGTTGCCATTGCCAATGAGCTCGCTGCACAATACCAAAAGAAAAAAGGAAGGGAAAATATTGCTGAAACGTTTTTAAAAAAGGCCTTCTTAGCTTATCAGCAGTGGGGAGCCTACGGAAAGGTGAAGCAACTTGAAACTCAGTACCCTCACCTGTTTCTTCAAGAAGAAGAAAAGCTCGTTTCAACCCAAGTAAAAAGCGGCGAAGTCGACCTCATGAGCGTCATTAACGCCTCGCGTGTGATGTCAGAAGAACTCATTGTCGATCGGTTATTGACTCGCTTGATGGAAATTGTTGTCAAAACAGCGGGAGCGACAAAAGCATTATTGTTCCTGATGACGGAAGGAAAACTATCCCCGGTAACCGAATGGAATGAAGGCAGCCAGCAAGCAAATTTATTAACTTCTAGCTCCCTCGTGGAAAAAAACGATGCTTTTTGCCAGAAAATTCTTTTCTATGTGGAAAAAGTCAAAGAACCTGTAGTGCTTCGTTCAGCCTTTGAAGAAGGGGTGTATATGTACGATCCATATATTTCCGGCAACCGCGTCAAATCGGTTTTATGCATCCCATTGATCCATAAAAACATTCTCTTTGGAATTTTGTATTTGGAAAACAATCTAGCTTCCGACTCCTTTACCGAAGAACGGGTCGAAATCCTTCAATTATTGTCGTCGGAAATCGCCGTTGCCATTGAAAATGCCACTCTTTACACCGATCTAACGGCGAGCATGAAAAAGCTTGAAAACTATAAAAACACCCTCGAAAAAATGGTCGATGAACGCACTTTTGAACTGAGAAAGAAAAAAGAGGAATTAGAACTTACCCTCCAAAAACTCCACGCCACGCAAGAACAGGTGGTTCAACAAGAAAAACTTGCCGCTTTGGGTTCGTTTACACAAGGGGTTGCACATGAAATCCAAAACCCCCTCAATTTTGTGAATAACTTTTCCGAAATTATCATCGACCAATTCAACGACATTACCCAAGAGCTGTCAAAAGGCAAAGAACATTTTGATCTTCAAAAAATTGAAAGCGAGATTGATAACATTCACAATATGTCGAGAAAAATTCGTGAAAACGGCAAACGCATCAAAAAGATTGTGGATGCCATGCGAGAGCATGGGAAAGTGAAGCAAAGAGAAGTTTCCCTTGTCGATGTCAACGAGCTGCTCCATCAAGCATCCGAGATTGCCTACTATGACTTTTCTTCCAAAGATCCCACATTCGATGTGAGGATGAAAGAAAATTTGGACCCCAATCTAACAAAAATAGAAGCCATTTCGAAAAACCTCTCACGTGTCTTTTTCAATGTCCTTCACAATGCTTTTTACGCTGTCTTTGAAAAGAAAAAAATCGTGAAAGAAGATTTTGTTCCCTCCGTTTCCATCACAACAAAAGAAAGCAGGGAGTTTGTTGAAATCATCATTCGTGACAACGGCCCGGGGATCCCCGATAACATGATTGACGATGTATTTATTCAGTTTTTCACGACGAAACCTCCGGGAACGGGAGTGGGCCTTGGCTTGTCGCTAAGTTATGATATTATTGTCCATGAGCATCGTGGTGATTTATTGATCAACTCGTCGACACAAGAGGGTTTTACCGAGGTCTATATCAAGCTTTTTCATCGCCTCCCTCAGGGACCGGCTTAGAGTCTCGGGTGGGGTACCATTTTCCGAGGCGTTGCTGCATAAATCCCACATTCCGCATGTTTCGGGAGGTGATTTCAATAGATTTTTGATTCTAAGTGGGTTACAAAATCGAAGCTTGGTCTGTAGTCACCAATCGAGATTTTGTAATCCACTTAGAATTAAAAAGATGAAGAAATCGCCCGCGCAACA
>JBAUVX010000225.1:0-10540 GCA_049583465.1 Waddliaceae bacterium
ATTTTAAGCTTGACAGAGCACTAGGGCTTACAGATTGACAAAGATGCCTGAAAGCGTTGCCACCCCGTCGGGATGATCCTTTAGTTCCATGTCCTCATTTGCTTGTATCTTAATCAATTCGGCGATATGACTTTTTTGCAGTGTGGTTTTTTTGCATTCTTGTTCGAGGTACTCCAACGTTGGATCCGAAACTTCCGTTTGTTCATCTTCTCGATCTTTTTTCCATCCCCACTCTTTTTCTAATTTTTTTTCAAGGATCTGATCACGCAAGCGATTAAAGCTGCGAACCAAAGCGGGTTTCAACCATTCATTAAGACAATGCGTCCGCACCTCATTCAACAGGTAATCTTCAAGCATCTGTTTTTCTACATGGTCATAGGCGACAAATCCCTCTAACTCTTTAGAGATTTCTTTGCGCAAGGTTTTTGGATCGAGAGTTTTATTGTATGCAGCAATCAATTCAAATGGAAGTTGATCGTTTTCTTGAAGGTCTCTTAAAACTTTTTCCATCAGTTGATCTTTAAACTCCCCCAACTCTTCCGTCAGGTAATTTTCCGGGATCGCTATCGATTCAGGTCGTGGAAGCAGGTGGGCTTTTTGATGGTTTTCAATATACCCCTTGACATCGACGTCTTTGCGTTTTTTATTCCCTTTTTTGGCAGCTTTTAGATGCCAATTGGCATAGAGAAAATCCAGTAGCCTGGAGCAAAAATAGTACGCTGTTGCTGAAAAAACGGCAAAAGCGGGAATATAGGGGAAAATCGCCGTTAAAATACTCTGCTGCAATGCTAAAAGGGACAAGCTCGAAAAAGCAAGGGGAATTCCCACATTGGTAAGGACCCGCCAAACGCGCTCTCGCCCTTTCGATTTAAGAAGAGAGTCCTTCCACACCTTCCATTCAAAACCAAGCCGCTTCACCGTCTCCTCCGGATTGAAGAATGAGTGGCTGAGCTTGGAAAGCTGCCGCAAAATCACCAACTCTTGATGTGTTTGCAGCGCTTTTCCAAAATCCTCCCCGGAGACCAACTTGACAAATGGAGCAATCAGCGGGGTGTACTCGGCGTTGATTCGATTTGCAAACGTTTGAATTGCTTTTGCTTCAATCCAACCTTGCGGAAGATTAATCAGCAATCTTTTAACGAGTCCATAGACAGAGTCTGACTGACGGAAGGCATTGAACGTTTTCGTGAGAGTGACGGCAAACAGAGGTGCACAATGCCAAATATCGGCAATCGCCCGATAGCGAAGCTCTTGGCTCGATTCCAAAGGTTCGGCATCATAAAAGGCCCCAAGAGCATCCAAAAGATTATGGGCGTAATACTGCAAGGTCATTCGATTGGAAAAGCGTTCCATAAAGCCGGTCTCGGAAAAAAGGATGTTCAAAGTTTGGAAAATATCCCCCATCATCTCTTGAGATGCTTTAGGGTGCTTTTTGGCCCACACAAAAAAATTATGAATTTCCTGCTGAAAATCAAAATTTCTTTCCGACATGAGTTTGTTCAACTCATCGACCATTGAATAGCCCATCCTTGCATAGTGATATCTTCGTTGCAAAGTCTCTATTGAAAGCTGCTCGTTGTTCAAAAAACCGCATGTGAAGATCTCTATGGCAAGAGAGTTGATTTGCTCCCCTAGTGTTTGACCTGACCCTTCTTCTGAAATTCGAGACAAAATTTGAATTTGCCAGCCAAAAGCTCGGTGAAGGGTGTCCATCGATGCTCCATATTCTTCCCATTGAACAGAACTCTCAGCGAACTCTGTTTGCTTTTTTCTCTTCTCTCCGACAACTTGGATAATCCTCTGTGCCAGCGCTTCAGCTTTTTTTCTGGTAACATCGGTTGTCTGGGGCAAACCCGCCAACTTCCCCATCGTTTTACAAAAGCCAGTAGAAAACAGCTGGCTTATCTTCCATCTACTCTGCTCAGGGATTAGCCAAGGCCCCCACTCCTCCCGATACCATTCTTCTCTTCGAATCGATTCCGAAACCTTCTGAGCCGGCTGAAAATCCAGCAGTGGAATAATCGACTCAATTTCGTCGCTCATCTGCATCAAGGAATTTTTTAGATCGGGAATCCTCCTTAAATTTTGGCTTAGCATATACCGGATTTCCTGTTTGAGCCATGCGGCAATTTGACTCCCTATGAGCACCGCACGATCAAGCTCTACTCGAGTATCAAAATCAAAAGCCCAAGGAATAAATCTACACACTTTGGACACTCCGGAAAGTGCAGAAGATTTTGTCGGAAATCCGGAAAAGTCTGTCCGAAGATTTTCACTCAAAAGGAACTGATGCCATTCGGCATAAAAGAGTTTCCCAATAACATTTCTGCTTTCTTCAACGATCACTGCAAGTTTTCTTTTATGAGGACACGAAGCATGATTAGCAACGTCTTGTCGTAAATGATCATCTGGAATATAAAAAGAAACCGGTATTGAAAAAGTAAACGGTATGGAAAACGCATCAGGATGTTTCCCTTGACTCCCATACTTAGGAAAATGAGAAAGGATGCCTCGAAGGTGGTTAAGATGGTGGATGAGAGAATTGATCCCATTAATCAGCTGAAAGATCGTTTTTTGTTCTCTGGGGATGCAGGAACATTTTCCGACCAGTTCGAGATATTCTGTGATTTGATAAAATGCCAAGGTGTTTTTAGACGAATGCGTAGAACGCAGCTTGGCTGTTTCCGGATTCTTAAGTGTTGGATTAAAAACGCTTTTAAACACCTCAAGGCTTTCCGGAGAATTTTCTACTATCTTTAATAATTCCTCGACTCCGGTTTCCATTAATCGACGCGATCTCTGTTCAGAAAATTCTGCCCTCTTCCTAAGATAGCGTTCATAACCGGAGCCATCGCTTTCCTCAGAAAACAGTTCATCTACATCATGTTTTTTCTTTGCAAGTCTATCCATATACAAGAGGAGCCACTCGCTTAGATTAAAGTGGATGCTGCTCACAGGATGTAAAAGTTTACAGCGATGTATCTCTTGGTTGCCCCGCAGCCATAAATATTGATATTTTTCTTGTCTGAACCTTTCAGCCAACAACGAATGAGTTTCCGGAGGTATAAATATATGTTTAGTTAAAACCCCCAGGCATCTTTCATTTAAAAGATTTTTTTTTGCATAACATAAAATACTAAAGCTATGCAGAATAAAAAACTCCCAGAGTCTATCAAACAATCGATCCCTATTCAGTTTCATCTCTTGGAATTTTGGAATCAGCTTACAGTAGATAGAAAAAGTTTTTTCCAAGAATATGAGCTGACCTTCAAGGGGTTGTATATTCGCAAGCGGCGACGGCAGCTCTCTGTTAATTTTTCTGCAGTCGGAAAAAAGCATTCGAATACAATAGGTGCATAATTCATGGAGTTCTAAGTATTCGCCGTCAAGTTGTTGTGTGATTCGATAACTTTTGAAATACTCTGCTGCAACTTCCGATCGCTTTTGATTTTGAGTCGCCTTCTTCCATGCATTGGGGAAAAGTTTATCCAATTTTTTAACCTCAGACTGTTCCCATCTCATTGAAGTCAAGTAAAACAATGAGTCAGAAAGTGTTGGGCGTTCCGGACCATAGATAGACGAACATTGCATGATTCTTCTCCAAATAAAATAAAAATTATACGTTATGGATCAAATCGCAATCTGAGCCGGAATCTCCCTGCATCTCAACTAGAGAAAAACTCAAAACTCATGTGATTAGAATCACGCTCAGGAATATATACTTTTTTTTTATAATTAACGCAAGAAATGGTGCGCGCGGCCGGGAGTTCCCGATGAGGGTATTCTATAAGTATCTTCTCACCTCTGCGCCTCCGGGCAACCCCCGCTCCTGATTAATAAACTAACAATCCCCCCAACGATTGTCGCCAGGTAAAAGACTCCGATCACTGCTTGAATGGCGGCGAAGTTTTTGGCTATTGGAGTGACAGGTGTAATATCCCCATATCCTAAGGTCGTTTGCGTCACAAAACTGTAATACAAAAAAGCGTGAAATTTTAAGGCCATCGATTCGTCGGTGAATTTAATGTGCGGAATTGCAGGGAACACATCTTGGAAAGATCCCGGGGAAACGAGTTCGATTATTTGGTATATGAGCGCAAATAGGATAGCTAATAAGATATAAATACATAAAGAGCCGAAGATTAAATCTTTGTCAACGACCTTGGAAAGAAAGATGCTGTGAAAGAGATACACAACGGCAAACAGGGTAAACACGATAGAAGTCAAGAGGGCCCAAAATTCCGTCCGGAACGTATCTTGATAAAGAACATATCCATTTGCCGCACTCGAAACGAGTGCGATTGCTCCCCCAATAATCATGGCCATTTTGCTGTCTCTCATCGTAAAAACAGCAAATAAAATCATGATGCTGAAAGAAACTTGAATCACCGTGGCCTCAAGAAACCCCGGAAACAAAGGGCCTATGAGAAAAAAAATCATAAACCAACTGAGCAAACCTAAGAAGCTAAGTCTCGGTTTTTCTAATCTGCTCATGTTTTTCATCATCAATCGGAGTTTCCTCAATAGTTTCTTTAACAGACGCGGCATCTGAAAAATCAGATGCGTCAATCGGACGGCATCGCAGCTGCCAGCCCCCGCCCAAGGCTTTATATGTGGCAATTAAGCCAAAGGCAATCTCGCCGCGGACAAGAGCATGCCTCTCCTCTTCGGCAAGTTGCGCTTGCTGTGTGTTTAAGACACGAGTGTAGTCCGCCAACCCTTCCACGTACTGGGTATTGGCAAGCTCTACAGAGCGCTTAGCCGCCTTGACGCTTTCAGATAAATACGTTTCCTGTTTATGCGCTTTGAGGAAAGCTACGATGCCGTCTTCAACTTCTTGATAGGCTTGTAAGACGATATTCTTATAGTTGTACACAAGCTGGCAAAAGCGGGCGCGTTCGAGCCGCACACTGTTGTAGATTCTGCCGTAGTTGAGAAGAGGCCAAACGAAGCTGGTACCGTAATTAAATGTCAGGCTGTCTTTAGCGAATAAATTTCCCCCTCCTTCATTGGGATTTTGCATCGAGTTTCCACTCGAGCGATACCCTATCATGCCCGAAAGGAAAAGCTGAGGGAAGAAGTCGGAAAAGGCAACGCCAATCCTGGCGCTTTGAGCTGCCGCATCATACAACGCCCGCCGTATATCGGGACGGCGCTGCAGTAAAGATTCCGGCATGCCGACTAAAATGTCTGCTGAAGCGCTCGGAATGGAGGCTTTGCCGTCAAAGAGGCACTCAAGGTCTTGAGGAACGATTCCAAGCAGAACGCTCATCGCATTTTCCGCCTGCCTGAGCTGCCTTTGAAGGTCGGGAAGCCGGGCCTCTGTTCCGCGCAGCAACGTTGTGGCCTGCTTGACGTCAAGCTCGGAGACAAATCCCCCTTCGAAGTTTGCTTCTGTGATGTCTAAACTCCTTTTTTGGAGTTTGATGTTGTTTTTGACGATTTCAATGAGCTCTTGCGTTGTGCGAATGGTGACGTAAACCGCTGCAACATCGCTCAACAGCAACACAAGCACATCATCGTAGTCGGCAATCGACGCACTCACAAGAGCGCCCTCGGACTCAATTGCCCGGCGGAAACGGCCCCAGAAGTCCAATTCCCATGCAACTTGCAAGCCAAGCTGATAGTCCTGAAAATAGATGTCGGGCATGGGTCCAATGTTGGCCTGATTCTCGCTCAGTTTCCATCGAGTCGCCGAACCAAAACCCTCCTGCTGCTGCGGAAAAAACTCTCCAATGGCGATGCCCAAGCGGGCTCGCGCTTCCATGATGCGGAAGCATGCGACTTTCAATGGAAGGTTTTGCCGGTATGCCGTAAGGATCAGATGATCGAGAAGGGGATCTTCAAACACCTTCCACCAGGTGTAGAGAGGTTCTGCAGACTTTACATGTTTGTCATTGGCGTCAATCCACTCGCATTTGGGCGGCGGCGTGGGGGGACGAAAATTGGGCCCGACCTTAAAACAGCTGTTCAGCGATAGCAGCACGACTGCCATTAGTCCTATTGTTATCGCTTTTCTCATGGGGCTTTCACTCGATACAAGATTGTGTATAAAACAGGAACCACAATCAACGTCAACAGCGACCCAAACGACAACCCTGCCATGATCGTGACCGCCATAGCTGTCCAAAACACGTCAAAAACAAGCGGAATGACACCAAGAACAGTTGTGCCTGCCGCCAGCAGCACTGGGCGGATACGCGTGACAGAGGCCTCTAAAATCGCTGAGTAACGATCCATCCCCTTTTTCAGGTTCTCTTCGCAGGCGTCAAGCAAAACGACGATATTTTTGTTCATCATCCCCGCCAGACTCATCGCTCCCAACAGCGCCATAAATCCAAAAGGTGTTTGCAGCGTCAACAGTCCCACTGTAATTCCAATAAAGGCAAACGGAATGGTGCAGAGGATAATTACCAAAGGGCGGTAGGCATTAAAGACAGTCACGATAGAAAAAACGATGAGGATGACGGCAGGAAGAATTCCGGGAACCAGGGACTCTTGTGCTTCTCTTGTGCTGCTCGCCTCGCCGTCCCAATAAAGATCATATCCGGGAGGAAGTTTGACATGATCGATCTTGCTCATCACGTCGTTTTGCAGGGTGGGAAAGGTCTCGCCCCGTTTTGGCCCCCCTTGCACAGTGACTGTCCTTCGCCGGTTCCAGCGGGCGATAATGGGATTTTCCCATTCTAGGTCGATGGAGGAGATTGCCTGCGATAGAGGAACCGTTCGCGTTGTAAATGCCGGCTGCACTTGCAAGGTTTCCATCCTGTCAACAAACTCTTCTCTCTCCTCCTCGGAATGCCGCACGACAATGGGCAGCAGTTTGTCCTGTTCGCGATAAAGGCCGACGTTTAATCCATCATATCCCCGACGGGTGGTTCTGGCGACATCGCTTCTTGAAATCGAGCTTAACCGCGCATTTTTTTGGTCGTAAACAGGAACTAGCTTCATCGTCCGGTTCTGCATATCGATGCGCCAGTCCATTCCATACGGGGAGGATTCTGCAATCCCTTGCACCTTTTCGCCCAAACGCCTCAATTCGTCGAGATCAGCATTTGCCGGACCGCTAAACCTTGCTTCAAACTTCCAGGTATCTCCGGGACCTACTGCGTACTTTCTAAAGCGGATCATCGCCTCAGGGAAGTTCTCTTCGGCCCATGGCTTGAATGTGTCGATGAAGGGATCGATATTGGTGTAGGTGGGAAAGTTGACGATGATTTGCCCAAAGTTTGGATTGACTCCTTCTGGATCGACAGGCAGATAAAATCGGGGCGGCCCCGCGCCGATAAAAGAGCTTGTGCTTGTCACAAGCGGACTTTCCAAAAACGTTTTCTCAAGTTTTTCAATATCCTCGGAGACGTCTTGGATCCGCGTCCCTTCAGGCGCCCAGTAGTCGATCATCATCTGCGGACGGGAGGAATCGGGGAAAAACATCCGACTCACAAAACCGAAACCAAAAACCGAAAGAACAAGCAATCCAATCAACGCGGCCATCGTCAACCCGCGAAAACGGATCAATTTGTCGAGAAACGTTCTGAACGCATTGTAAAAAGCCGTGTCGAATTCTCCTTTTGATTCCCCTTCTGGCCGGGGTTTTGGATCCGGAAGAAGGTCGATACATTGAAGGGGTGTAATGAGCATCGCCACCAGCCAGCTCATCAACAAGGATGCCGCAACTACAATGAAGAGCGTTTGGCAATATTCCCCGGTGTTGGCAACAGACGCGTAAATGGGATAGAAGGCAAGGATCGCAACCAGCGTTGCAGCGAATAAGGGATATGCCGATGCGACGGTCGAGTCAATGGCCGCTTTTTTGCGGTCGATGCCTTGCCGTATCTTCACCGCAATATTGTCTGAAACGACAATCGCATTGTCGACCATCATTCCTAATGCAATAATCAGAGCGCCAAGCGACATCCTCTGCAACGGAATGCTGTTAATCGCCATGATGATAAACGTCCCTAAAATGGTGATAATGAGATCGAATCCAATAATAAACCCCATCCTCAAACCGCTGGGGATAATGAGAACGACCAAGACGATGATCACAGCCGCGATAAGGTTGCGGATAAAAGAATTGACAGACTCCTCGACCAAGTCCGATTGCCAGGCAATCTTGTGCAGTGCGATCCCGATGGGCAATTTCTTTTTTAATTCATCCAACCGTTTGTCGATTCTATCGCCGATTTCCACAATGTTTTCATAGTCCGAACCTGCAATGGCGATGCCGACAGCCGGCTCTCCATCATAGCGCATCATCGTAACAGGCGGGTCTCGATAACCGCGCCTAATGTCCGCAATATCCTTAAGCCGGATGATATCGACAGAAGCAGCACTCCGACCGGTAAGCTCTCTGAAGCGTTCAGGACCAATCTGTAGGGGGCCCATCAAATACCCGGTTGGCGACACCAGCTGACTCATGACATCTGTCGTAGAGGGGCGAATATGAAGGTCCCCGATTTCAATCGGGCTTCTAAAGTATCCTGTCGGGGCAATGCGCAGTCTTTCGGTATTGACCTCCGTGCCGCCGGCGTCAACCACCATATTTTGCTGCTTGAGCGTGTCGACGATGGTCGCTCCCGATACCCCAAGCTTATTCAGTGTTTGTTCACGAATATCGACATAAATCACTTGGGGCTGCACACCCCACAACTCAATCCGCGTGACCCCTTTGACAAGGCTGAGCTCTTTTTTCAGGGTATCGGCATAAAGCTCCAGCTCTCTTGCGCTAAACCCGTCGCCTGTCAAGGCAAGTACAAAGCCGTAGACAAAGCCGAAATCATCGGTAACAACGGGGGTTTCCACACCGGGAGGAAGTTTTTTGGCCGCGTCGCTGACCTTTTTTCGCAGCTCATCCCAAATTTGGGGAAGTTGAAGAGACCAAAACTGATCTTTGATATCCACTTTAATGGTCGAGACGCCGGCTGTTGAGGTGGAATAGATGTTTTTGAGTTGCAGCATCTCCTGCACCGCCTGCTCCAACACGTCGGTCACTTCCAGCTCGACCTCTTCCGGACTTGCTCCCGGATAGTTCGTTTGAATCACAGCTGTTTTGATGCTGAATACCGGATCTTCAAGCTGTCCCAAACTAAAAAAACTTGCGATCCCGCCAAAGAGTAAAATGAAAATCACAAAATAGATGACCGCGCGGTTTTCTATAGCGTATTGCACGGCTTTTTGCACTACTTACATCCTAATATTTCGACTTTCTGACTTTCCCTCAACGAGTGCACGCCGGCAACGGCAATCCACTCCCCCGGGCAGATTCCTTCAGACACTTGTATGCCTCTTGATGTCAATTGCTCTAACGTCACCTTGCGTTTGTGGACAAGGAGGGTCGCCACGTCAATCACCCAAACATAACTCTGACCATTGTCTCCATCCGTAAACACTGCCGACGTCGGGATCAAGATGGAGACGTAAGGAGAATCAGGTGCAATTTGTCCCACAAACCTGGCTTCGCCGGACATTCCGGCAAGAATTTGCACCTTTTTCGGTTGTTTCATGACCAACGTCACGGGAAAGGTGCGTGTTATTGCCGAGGCCTCTTCTCCGATCTCCCTAACCTCTGCTTGCAATTTGAGGTCGGGAAACGGACCGAATGTCACCTCTATATTTTTGATAAGTTGGGCATGGGGAATGAGATTGCCCGGAATGTCCACAACCATTTCAATGCGCGAAGTATCCAGCATGCGCGCCACCGACTGTTTTGCCTGCACATATTCAAAATTGTCAAAATACTTCGCGACGATAACCCCATCGAAAGGTGCTCTCATATAGGTATAGCTTAATTGATCCTCGGCCCCTTCGACCTTTGCCCTATTGCCTGCAACGACAGCCCGCAGCCGGTTTCTCTCTTCTCTCTTCTGGTCGACCTTGCTTTCGCTGATCGCCCCGGGGTCTTCTTTTTGTATCCTTTCCGCCCTGGCAAAATCACTTTTAGCAAAGGTTAACACCGCTTTCGTTTTTTCCAACTCCGCCTTGGCATTACGAAGGCTGATTTCGTAATCCCTTGGATCGATACGCGCTAAGGTTTCTCCCTTTTTAACCTCCTCCCCCACATAGATGGGGAGTTCGATGAGAGGCCCCTCGACCCTAAAGGCTAGGTTGACACGATTTTCCGCCCTGGCAACACCCGGAAATGGACGGGAGAGAATGAGAGTCGGATCGCTGACTTGCATCGCCTTCACAGGCCTCACCGCCTCTTCCTCTTCGGGCGGCTGCCTGCAGCCGGTGAGCATGAGAAATGACAGCAAGATCGGGTAAAGCGCTCGCATGCTTGTGTTTTTCTTGTTGGTCTTGAATAATTTATTACTACAAAATTAGGATTTAAAGATCCATAGAGAAAGAGGCTCTTTTTTGTACAGGTCGAAAAGCGCCGATGATGATGACAGTCGAGGCGTCAGACAAAGTTATCATTTTTGCGCCTCATGAAAAGTAACTCGTTCGCAGCCAAATCGTTGCTTTGCTTTCTCCACTTGTGAGTGAAAGGTGGCAAGATCATTTGTATTACCTGTAAATACCTCTGTCGAAATCGGGT
>JBAUVX010000226.1:0-3882 GCA_049583465.1 Waddliaceae bacterium
ATCTTATACTTTATATTTTCAACCAAAAAACGAGGTTACCCTAGGGTGTGACAAATTCTCAATTCAACGTTTATTGAGCGCAAAATTTTTCGGTGTTTTTTTGTTCTACCATGCCTGAGAAGTAGTTTTGAGCTCGGTAGGACAAAAAATCACCGGAAAATTTATTCCAATCGCAATCTCTTCCGGAAGGATTTGTCACACCCCAAGGTTACCCTTTCTCGTCGTATTAAACCGGATGTTTATTAACGAACGAAAAGCTTTAGTTGGCACCACCTCAATAGATTTCATATAAAAAAGGAAAAAGTTTGTGATGATTAATACAACTCACTTAGCAAATTATCAAATACAGCACAATGACGATGAAGAAAAGACATTTGACCCTCCATCTGATACGTCCGTCTCACGACCGGCTGGGCCTCCTCAGGCTATTCCCCTGCCTAAACCCCTCTCCCAAGAAAGACTCGATCGCATTGCAAACATTTTTGTTCTTTCTCTTCCGGCTAAAGAGGGGGACTGTTTTGACGCCCTTTTCTCAGCATGCAAAGAGAGACGTTGGAGTCAAATTCAACAGATTAAAACAGAGTGTGACGCCATCGTCAATGCTCAAGGGCGCTCTCTCTTACTAGAGGCTTTTGAGCAAGGAGAGATAGAACTTGCAGAAGCGCTAATCGAAAAAAATATCGCCCTCCATTTGCCTGACTGTGAAGGCAATCAGGTCGCTCATTATGTGATCAGAGACGGCTTTCATCTTCCATGGGAAAAAATCGATCTCAATGCGCGCAACCGCCAAGAGCAAACCCCTCTGCATCTCGCCGCCCGGAAGGGAGATGTGCAAGCGGTTGCAAACCTTGTTGCCAATGGGGCAACTATTGACACAAGAGCCCAATTTACGCTAGGCGATACCCTCTTTGAAGGGGTAACTCCTTTACATATTGCCGTTATTTGCAACCATCATACCTGTATCGATATCCTCTTGGATAATTTCATCAAGAAGGCAGACCCTACGATAGAATTACCACAGGTTGGCAATCTTCTGCACATTGCGATCCACTTTCGTCAGCGATATGCGTTGAAACGTCTTCTGACTACTCATTTTGAACGGACAGCATCTTTTATTAACAAAAAGAATCGAGAAGGACGGACGCCGACGATGGAAGCGGCCTTTCTAGGGGATGGAGAATCTCTCGTTTTTCTTAAAGAAAAAGGGGCCTCTCTCGACGATCGCGACCCAAAAGAAAGGACAGCCCTTCATTGGGCAGCATTAGGGAGGCAGCACGTTACCGTTAACCTTCTCCATTACTACAAGTGCGACTTACGAGCTGAAGACATAGATAACAATCGTCCCTTTGATTTGATGAGGGGTTTTGAAGATTCTGCGAGTCAATCCATTGCCAAACACCTCAAAAATCTCGGTTCTCAACGAAAACGTTTGGAACATGTTCCTTCCCTTTATGCAATCTATTCTCCGGAAAACCTCGGTTCTCAACGAAAACGTTTGGAACATGTTCCTTCCCTTTATGCAATCTATTCTCCGGAAAACCTCGTGTTTAAAGGGGGAGGTCCCAAAGGGATTGCCTATGTAGGGGCCATGTGCGCCTTAGAAGAGGAGGGTGCACTCAAAGATCTCATACGCGTTGCCGGCACTTCGGCAGGTGCGATCAACTCCACCTTTATTGCCTGTGGATATGATTCCAAAGAGATGGAAGCTGTGCTAAGAGAAACGGATTTCACAAGCTTTCTCGACCATCCTTTGAGCAAAACAAGGATTAAGGAAGCTTTAAAAGATGCCGCCTTTTCTCAAGCGATTGGGAAAATATTCAGTCTCTATCAAACAGCTCAAGGAGCTGTTAAGAACCCCTTAAGCCTCGTTTCCAAAGCCTTCAAAAAGCTTTGGAAAACCACCGGTCTTTGCAAAGGAGAGGTATTTCGTGAATGGATCGAAGACCATATTCAAAGGAAAACCGGTATCGAACAGTGCACTTTTGGAGAACTTGCCTCCCTCATCAATCAAGGAAAGCCCTTTAAACACCTCCATATTTTTACTACAAGAATCAGCAATACCCAACTGCAACACATTAACTCCGAAGATCCCCAATGGAAAGATGTGATCATCTCCGATGCCGTGCGCGCCTCCATGTCTATCCCCGGAGTCTTTGATCCTCATTTTCTCCATTGCAAAAGAGAGGGAGCTCGTTTGCCGGCTATAGAGTTGGGGAAACACGTCGATGGTGGGCTCATTCGCAATTTCCCCATCGAGGCATTCGATAAAAGAAAGTATCGGCCCTATAGCTCTCGCGAAGCCGGAGAATTCCACATGATCAATGAGCGCACCTTGGGATTAAGTCTCTACTCTCCAAAGGACAACCGACTCGCTCCCGATCAAGAAATAGAAACGGTGGGCGACCTTTTGCGCGGCATTTTATCCATCTACTCCCGGGCAGAAGAGCTTTTACAAGAGCAGACGTATGACAACCAATTCCGCACCATCTTGATCGATAATCAGGGCGTTGGAACCACAGACTTTCATCTTAGCAAGGAAAAAAAGAACGGATTAATCATGTCGGGAAAACATGCCGTTGGAAAATTTTATGCCGAACAAAAAAAGCTCTCGTCGACAGAAAAAGGGGCGATGGTTATCTCTCGTCTTGCCCACCAAGCCACCTATGGGACAAACATAGAAATACTTCCCGCAGACTTTATTGAGCGAACATCCTACCTTGAAGAGCTATCGCGACGTTTTTTCAAAAAATACTCCTCCTTGATTCAAGCAGTCCTTTGGGGGTTTTCGGGACGTGGGAAAAGTTCGATTGCTCTTGATTTTGGCAATCGAAATCTCGAAAAATTCTCTCTCGTGTGGAAAATCGATTGTGAAAAAGAAGAGGATATAAGACGAAGCTACCAAGAGCTTGCCAATGCTGTAGGGATTCGATGCAAAGAAGATAATTCCCTAGAGCAGATGCAACGAAGAGTTCATTATTTCCTTGAGTCAAAACTATGGGAAAAACCCTATTTGCTCATTTTTGACAATGTAGAAAAGGCTTTAACTCTTCCAAAGAGAGGAGGGTGTGTTCTCATCACATCGAAAGAGCCGGGACTGTGGAGAAGGAGCGATTGTATCGAAGTCGACTCTTTTACTTCGAAAGAAGCTGAACGCTATTTGGCAAATATTTTAAAAGACAATCATCAAGAGATTTTTGTCTCTCTTGCAGAAGAATTGGGATACCATCCGGCAACAATTGCGCAAACGGCCAACTACATTGTCACAACTCCCGGGATGACAACAAAAACATTTTTGGCACTCTTAAAAACAGAAACACAAGAAGCGTTGGAGTTGGCAAGACCGGACAGCCGTTACCCCATTTCTACCATTGCTTCATGGAAAATCATCCAAAATAGCTTAGAGAGATCTCATCCGGAAGCGTTGCATTGGCTCCAATGTTGTGCCTATCTTGCTCCGGATGCCATTCCGATTCGTTGGCTCAATGAATGGCTACAAGAGAACAATGACCAAAGGACTTTAGTCAAACGGGGAGAAATTTTGCAAATTCTGACAGAAAAAGGTCTTGTTCACTACGATGAGGAGAAGCAAACGTTATCGCTGCATCGCTTAAGACAGCATCTTTGCCGCATTTCCATGTCTGAAGAAGAAAGGAAAGAAATTCTTGCAAAAACTTTACAACTGCTCCATGACATTGGCAAAAATCTCGATATTCACACACATCGGACTGTGATTATTGGCTGGATTCCCCACGCCAAAACTTTACTTGAGCAAGGTTTAGATCCATCCAAAAAAAAGGCAGATTTCTTGAATACGTTCGGCTGTTTCTTACATGGATTAGGGCGGCATCAAGAGGCCCTAGAGCAGCATCGAGAGGCCCTTGC
>JBAUVX010000227.1:0-5154 GCA_049583465.1 Waddliaceae bacterium
CGGGCAAACAAAGTGGCGGATGGTCTTTCCTTGGAAGAAGCTCTTGAAGAGATCAAGCGAGCCGTTGAAAATGGTCATGATATCAATTTCTGTGTTGATGGTGAAACAGCTCTTGATTTGCTGCGCAGGAGATTGGAAGGCGGAGATCCAATACTAGTAAATGAAAAAATGGAAGAGTTCTTGAATTGGATGGATAGTAAAGGAGCAAAAACTCAAGAGCAAGTGCAGGCAGCTCCGTCCCGCTTTTGATTGCGAGCAAGGATGACAAATTTTCTTCCGATTCCCAGTTGGGCGAAGGAACGATAAAGAGAGCGCATCAAGCTCGGGTTGCCTTTGCATAAATTCTTTTCAAAACATTTGCGTTTAGTGTGACAGGCTCTTCCCAGCTGATTGTCTCCAACATAGTTGTCTCCAAATAGAAGAAAAAGCTCCATAGGAAATGTCGAAGTGGTTTTGACAACGTCAAATGCCAATTTCCCTAAAAGGCTTTGCATCGAGTGAACATCAAAATAGTTGATGTGATGGGTCGGAACAACCCACCACGGTTCTAGCTGGAGCTGTTCTCTAATGATATTTTGAAGGGGGTTGTAATCATTAGGGGACACAACGCATACCATTCCCTCTTCAGCCAGCATGTGCTTTGTCAACGCAAGGAAGGAAATCGGGTCGGGGAGGTGTTCCATCACAGTATCCATAAAAATGACATCAAATGTTCCCAACGTGTCGGCAAGCTGCTTAGTTAAGAAATCGTTTACAACGTTAACAGAGAATTGTTGGGAGTAGGTATACGCCTGTTTCGATGGCTCGATGCCCATCACAGTCCACCCCAGCTCCTGCCCGCATTTTAAGAAATAGCCTAGCCCGGAGCCGATGTCAAGCACCCTTTTAGTTCCTGTTTTTAAATGCTTTTCAAAGAGTGCATAGTACTCCTGATAGGTCATTTCCCACCACTCGCTGTCCTCTTCAACTTCTTGGATATATTTTGGTTTTTCAATGGAATAATAGTCTTCTTGATAAAAAGACTCTAATTCTTCGGGGAGAGGAATGGGAGTGATGTGTTTAAATCCGCAATTCTTGCAGTTAATGATCGTAAAGCCCTCTTTAAAATCAATCGCTTCTCCTTCATGTGTTGTCCCTGTAGGTGGGTAGACGTAGGGTTTTTGGCTATGATGTGCTGCAGCCTCGGCAATTTTTTTTCTTAAAGTTTCCGAAGTTGCGTACTGATTGATTTCACTTGGTTTGACAGCAGCATTGATCTCTTTTAACTCGGGGTTTTCATCAAGAAGTCTCAACACATCTTTGAGATCCACCACTTGATTTTCTTGGTATAATCGTTGGTAAATGTCTTGCATCAACAAAAAGTCTGCCTCTTCATCCACAGTTAAGCGGATGCTGCCTCTCGTAAACGAGGGAGGACAGAGGCGAATGGAAAAACGATCGGGATGTTCTCGGATATAGAGAGTGACGTGTTCCTGTTGAAGCTCTGTTTTCGCCAGCTGCCGAGTTGTCTCCAAGGCTTTGAAGGTCATCACCTCAGCTCCGACTTCGAAGGTGGGAGAGGTCGGATCAAGGCAAACATAGTCCACATTTTCCCTCTTGCAAAGCTTCACCATTTCATCGACCGTAGGGGGGTGTATCAAAGGACAATCGGCGGTGATTCTGACAATGAGCGTTGCACCGGTTTTTTTGGCCGCTTGATAAAAACGATCAAGAACATTCGCTGCGTCTCCGGGAAAACTTTCGACCCGGCATTGCCCGGCAAGCTGTCTAATGGGGATGTCTTCGTCTAAATCTGTTGTCGCAACGACGATAGCATCGACCGTTTGACACCGTTTTGCCCGTTCGATGACATGCCAAAGGATAGGCTTGCCGACGAGTTCCAGTAATACCTTTTGTTTGAGTCTGGTTGAGCGTGTTCGGGCTTGAATCACCGCAACAACTCTATCCACCCGCCTTTTTCCCTATATGCTGGCTGAGGATTCCCGCCATTTTGAACATGTCGAGCGGCTCTTCGCTGCCAAAGAGTTTTGCTAGTGTTTGATCGGGAAGGATGAGCCGTTTGTTATGAGGGTCTTGAAGTTGATGGGATTTGATGTATTCCCAAACTTTTTTAAGAGCCTCTCCTCGCGTCGCTTGGTCAACTCCAATGACCTCCTGCAGCTCGGGAGAGATTTCGCTTGGAGACGCTGCCCGTTTTTTTCTTGTTTTTGGTTCTGCCTCGGCTTTTTTGGGTCTTCCAACCTTGCCTTTCTTTTTCCCCTTGGTTTTTTTCACATAGGGAGTGCGGGGATGCTCGGGATATTTCGATTGCAATTGGCGCAAATCATTGACGATGACATCGCAATCCGGAAAGGTGGAACATGAGTAAAAAGTTTTCCCAAAGCGTGATTTGCGAGCGGCAATGTGGCCGATGCAGTCAATCGCGGGACATTCAGGAAGCTCTTCGACGGGGATGACCTCTTCTCCTTTTTTGGGAATGTTGATGATCCCCTTGCACTCCGGATAGCGGGAACATCCCAAAAAGGCGCCGAAACGTCCATGGCGTACCTTCGTGTCCGCCTTGCAAAGGGGGCATTTTTGCTCCCAGTCAAAATTTTCGGCGTAATCATCCTTGGAGAATTTAATCTCCTCGGCAGGAGCAGAATAGGTGCAATCCGGATAGCGCGAGCATCCATAAAAATATTTGGATTTAAACCAAACTTTTTGGAGTTTGGAACCGCATGTGGGGCAGTCGATGTCGGTCATGATCTTAGGAACAAACGCTTGCTTTTCAGCAGTCTCTAGCGTCGGTTCAAATTGTTCCCAAAAATCTCTGATCAAGGATTTCCAGTTTTTTTGGTCGGCAGCGACGAGCTCAAGGTTATCTTCCATCTCGGCGGTAAAGCCGATATTCATGATTTGCTGAAAGTTGGACTCCAGCATTTGAGCGATCACACGGCCAAGTTCTGTGGGCTTTAAACGTCCGTTTTCTTTTATAGTGTATTCTCGGCTCTGGATTTTATTCATGATTGTCGCATAAGTGGAAGGGCGTCCAATTCCGGATTTTTCCAACTCTTTGACAAGGGATGCTTCCGTATAGCGAGGAGGAGGGCGAGTGAAGGCTTGGTCAGAGGATAATTCCAATAGAATGAGGTTCCGGTTTTCTTGTAGATCGGGCAAAATGCGTTCATCCTGCCCTTTTTCTTCGTCATCGATTTTTTCTTCATACACAGCAAGAAAACCGGAAAATTTGATGGTCGATCCTGTTGCTCTGAGGACAATATTTTCCCCGCAGGCGATATCTGCAGAGACTGTATCGTAAATGGCAGGTTTCATCTGCGAGGCTAAAAAACGTCTCCAAATAAGCTTGTAGAGCATAAATTGCTCTCTTGTCAAAAAGGGTTCTACCACCTCGGGAGGATGGTGTAGATTCGTTGGGCGGATAGCTTCATGAGCATCTTGCGCAGTTTTTTTCGAAGTATACACGCGGGGCTGCGAGGGAAGCATTTCCTCGCCGAATTTCTCTCGGATCGTTTGTCGAGCTTCTTCAACCACCTCCGGGGCAATGCGAAAGGAATCTGTACGCATATAGGTGATCAAACCCTCGGCACCTTCTTTACCTAAGTCCACCCCTTCATAAAGACCCTGGGCGATATTCATCGTTTTTGCTGAAGAAAAACCATAGTGCCGGCTGGCCTCTTGCTGTAGAGTAGAGGTAATGAACGGAGGGACGGGATTGCGTTTCTTTTCTTTTTTTTCCACGGAAATTACAGTATACGGTTGCCCTTGCATACGTGTAATGACCTCATCAGCAGTTTTCTTATTGTTGATCAAGAAGATCTCTTTTCCGGGCACCGGCTCCTTTTCGATACGTTTCCCATCGACAGAATGCAAGGCGGCACGAAAACTCCGATCGATCTCTTCTGTTTGCAAGATCGCTGCAAGATTCCAGTATTCGACAGAGACAAAAACTTCGATTTCATTTTCTCTTTCAACAACGAGTTTTAAAGCGACAGATTGTACTCTTCCCGCTGAGACAGATCCCTCTCTTCCCCGCTGGATGCGCCGATTTAAAATCGGCGAGATTTTGTATCCGACGATGCGATCCAACAGCCGGCGCGCCTGTTGCGCATTGACAAGAGCGAGATTGATATCGCGGGGATGGTTTAGACCTTCCAGAACAGCCGTCTTTGTGATGGAATTAAAGGAAATCCTCTTAATATTTGTTCCTTTTGGGAGGATTTGTGTGATGTGCCATGCGATGGCCTCGCCTTCGCGATCAGGATCGGGGGATAAGTAGACCGTTTCGCATTCCCTGGCGGCCTTTTCAAGGTTCTGAATGACCTTTTCCTTTTCCGGCATCACAACATATTTCGGTTCAAAATCTTTGTCGATGTCAATCCCAAATTCCTTTTCAGGAAGATCGCGGATGTGGCCGACGGAAGATTCAAACCGATACTGATTTCCAAGAAATTTTTTTAATGTCTTGATTTTTGCAGGGGATTCTACAATGATGAGTGCTTTAGCCATAGTCTTTTTCCTCTCCTCTGCTGCATTTGCGTCGCTTTTTCCGGGGTATTATTGTCTGATCGCGTTCATTAGACCCGCTCCAGGATAATAGGTCGCAACCCCGGGTAATATACCCCCATTAGCAAAATATCTATTTTTCTAACAGGAAGTTTTGTCATCCTCAGAGATCTTCCGTTGAAATCCAATTCTTGAATTTGAATGAACCTATCCGTAAATTCATATTCGCCATCTTTCTTTATTTATTGGATCTTTTTTAGCTCTTCCTCTTGCCAAACCCGGCTTCGAAGAAGAGCTAAAAAATCCCTCAAAAAATGAAAAACTCTGAACGAATAGCAATTTACGGATAGGTTCATGTGTCATAGATACAAAAATGAGAATCTTTTTCACAAATGCCTTTTGTTGGAAATTGTACAAAGTTCGGTTAATTGAAAGCGATAATAATAAGAGTGAATTTAAAAAACAAGAGGAGATTAATGAACAGTTTTCAGGGGCGGCTTTCGCGTTGCCCAAATCCAATTCTTACGCCATGGGCGAATTGCGATTTCGGTTGATAATGCGCAGGTACTAGTTTCACCACTCATTTAAAGCATGGTTGTTAGTGTAAAACACAGAGACACAGAGAGCACAGAGAGAAAGGACGGGGGC
>JBAUVX010000228.1:0-3506 GCA_049583465.1 Waddliaceae bacterium
CTCATAATTAGTTGCATAAGAATTTAAACGCGGAGTCGCGGCTCTGCAGAGGTGGAAACAGATAGCCTTTTTCGTAAACAGAGTATAGTAGACTTATTTTTAGCGTCTAATTTTTAATGGGTTGTGAAATTCATTGGCGGGAGCACCTGCCCCGTTTGACGCGGGATTGTCAAATTTTTTATTATATGTTAAACTATTTATAGAGAAGAGGTTAATAAAGACATGGCTAAACAGAATTATAGTAAAACAGAAAAAGCAGTTGGTGAAAGTCTCCAGGGTATCAAAGTTGAGCACTTATTGGAGCTTGCGGATTTGGCATCGGGGAAAAAAGCAGATCCTTCCGGAAAAGAGCAATCAACTCTCACGCCGGGGCAAATGATCAAAATCGTCGGACAAAACCTAAAATGGCTGCATAAGTTTGATCCTGATATTTATAAGCGACTGAAGATAAAGAAAAGTACCATCAAGAAGTTCGAGGAGAAAATTCACGACGCAAAAGACCAATTAGAAGAGAAAGAGCTGGAACTCCTTAAAGTGCTAATGAAAAAGATTGCCGAATATAAAGAGAAAAACCTTTCGGCAATTACCGACGAAAAAATTATCGAAGGGGAAGCAAAAAAACACATCAATAAGAGACACAATGTCAATGAGAAATGGCTCCCATTGAAGTAGGATCAAACATTTTGCCCTTTTTTTCTTAGCTCTTGAAGAACGGCTGTAATGCCTAGTTTATCAATGGTTCTCAATGCAGCCATCGACAAGCGCAGCGAAACAAATCGCTTATGTACCGGATCCCAAAGCCGCTTTCTAACGAGGTTAGGTTTAAATCTTCGCTTGGTCTTCCCGGTGATTTTTAAACCAATCCCTTTCTTTTTTTTGGAAATCCCACGTGTGCTGTAAGTGTACCCACGGTCCGTTTTTTTTCCGGTAAGCTGACACTTTCTTGCCATGAATTTTCTCCGATTTATACTCAATGAAGGTGAAGAATTGTGTAATGTATAGCAAAAATAATAACAAAGACCGGAAAATCTCTCAAGAAGAAAGATAGACATATTGTAAACGAAGAGCTGAGGGGGACATGCGTATGCCGCAATTCCATAAAAAACCTTGACGAAAAGCCCGGATTAAGGTGTTATTCTCGAGAGTTGCCGCAGGTTTTGTGTATAGCCTGGCAGGTCCTCTCCATTGCTCCGGTGAAATCTTTTACCATTTGCCCCCCTGCCCTTCCAATTGCCTTTCTTTCGTGCGAATCTTCTAAGAGTCTTAATGAGACCGTCGTAAGGTTTTCTTTGAACACTTGAAGACCGGCGTGATACTGCCTGACAAGTTCGACAAGACCCGGCTGTGCATGCATATGGGGTCCGAACAGCACGGGAACACTGTACCAAGAGGGTTCGATAATGTTGTGGCCTCCAACCTTAGAGGTATAACTCCCTCCAACAAAAGCCAGGTCGGCAATCTGATAGCACTTGCGCAGTATTCCTATCGTATCCACGAGAAGCACTTTTTCCGTTGTCTTTGATGGACCGCACTGCGTATACCTCCGAAAAGGGATTTTTTGTTTTTGAAGAAGTTTTGCAACCTCATCGAAACGCTCAGGATGCCGCGGAACAAGCAACAGGGTAAGATGGGGAATTTTTTCCCAAATCTCGGTGAGGGAGGTCAATAAAAGTTTTTCCTCGGGGTCGTGCGTTGATCCTGCGACGAGAATCAAATCTTGAGAGGGAATGCCTAATTGATGTTTCCACTCGACGAGTTCTTTTTCGGACAAGCAAGGGTAATCCCCATTAAACTTCAGGTTTCCCGTGACCACAAGCTGGTTAGTCGAAATGCCTATAGTGAAAAATCGTTCTCTGTAATGGGAATTTTGTACGCAAAAAAGATCAATGCATGAAAATAATTGCCAGGTGAACGAGGGAAATTTCTGGAACTTCCTCATGGAACGCTCCGAAAGCTTTCCATTAACCAGGATAATGCTCGCTCCTACCTCTTTACAAGAACGCAAAAAATTATACCAAAAATCTGTTTCACATAGGATCACAAGGTCGGGTTGAGTGCGTCTAATGATGGGCTTGATAATCCATAGAAAATCAAACGGAAGGTACACGTGGTAGTCAGCTTCGGGCAGGCTCCTTTTAGCCTCTGCAAGCCCTGTTTCTGTGACTGTTGAAATGATAAGCAAAGCATTTTCTTGTTCTTGTTTTAACTTTTTAGCTAGGGTAGCAATGGCTTTCGCCTCTCCTACAGATACCGCATGAATCCAGATCAATTTCTTCCCATTTTTTGCAATGTCAGGAAACCGGAAACCAAAGCGTTGCCGGAAACTTTGACGATATTTTTTTTGAACGATACATTGGTAGAAAAGCTTAGGAAGAAGAAGCAGAAAATAGATCAGCAAAAAAATATCGTAAAGAATAGACTGCAACATGAGAGACGGCTCCTTAGACAAGAGAAACAGTGCGAAGGCAAGCCAGCAACATTTTAGACTAAGAGGGTGTCGTCAAATTTCGATGGCGTTTTTTGATTGGACGATCTTCTCTTAGGGAGTCAAATTGAGCTTGTTCCAAAACTCGCATTGTAATAATACAGAAAGATTTTATTTTCCCAATAGCTAAAAAAAAAGTCAAGAGCTTTTCCCTTCAAACTCGGGTTAAACGTGAAGCTAGTGCTCTGTCAAGCTTAAAATGGGGGATTGAGCCGCGCCAAAGTCCTGGGGTTGGACGATCGTAAATGGGTCCGTATTGACTTAATACTGACCCATTTACGATCGTTCAACCGCGGGAGCTTTCGCGCAGGCTCAATCCTTTATTTTAAGCTTGACAGAGCACTAGGAAAGATTCATTGCACCAGGTAGGTCAACACCCGCCAACGTCCATCTCTTCCTTGGACGAGTGTCACAAGTTCATGTGCAGATTTTCTGCGGGAAAAAGAGGTTCCATAGACGATCACCATATAATTCCCTTTGGGAAGGTTTGGAGGATCTTTTGCCTCTTTTTGGTCTAAGAGCTTGCGCGATCTCACCTGACCCAGGGGTTTGCGTATATTCTGCATTAAATAGACCCATCGCTGCCTTGGAAAAATCAGCCTAAGATTTGCCGATGCAACCCCCAAGCTCTGCTCATATTTTCCTTGATCGACCAACTGAAGCCACCGTTGAGCAGCTTGCGCACTCGCCTTAAAAGCATCGTCTGTACGAACAACGCTAGCAGCGGGCAGGGAGAAGAAACTCAAAAGTAAAAAACCATAGAAAGCAGCTCTTAAGGAAGTTTTTATCATTTTTATTACATTCTTTTAGGGTGCCTATCATTATATTACCTGACACTCTATTTAGTCGTCCCTGAAAAAGTCCTCGCGGCGGAAAAATGCCCTTTTTACAAAATAACCCCATGGGCGAATTGTTAATGCGTTATGAGACCTTCAAACTGTAAAGGCTCGTTGCCTAATTCCAAATTCAGTTTGACACACACCGTATGAGCTAGCAATTTTCTCCAAAATCGAGAAGCCTG
>JBAUVX010000229.1:0-9825 GCA_049583465.1 Waddliaceae bacterium
ATCAATGACTTGATGTATCAACAGATTTTTCAATAATTCTTTAATAAAGAAGGGATTGCCTTCTGTTTTTTCTTTGATGGCCTGCGCGAGTGGATCGACCTTTTCCATAGGGCAATCAAAGGTATCGGCGAGGAGTTTGCCAATCGAGTATTGATGTAAAGGATGGAGCTCAATTTCGATGACGTTGGGTGCTCTTCGCTTTACCTCTTCAATTGCTGCCACCAGAGAATGGCCGGAGAGATATTTTTGTCCATGATAGGCTCCTAATATGAGTAAATGCCCGATTGTAGGGTCGGTAAGGAAAAAAATTAGCAATCGCAGTGAAGCTAAGTCTATCCATTGTAAATCGTCCAAGAACAGAATGAGGGGATGTTCTTTTGCGATGAACACTTGGATGAAAGCTTGCAGATAATAGTGAAAGCGGTCGCGTGTTTCTTTTGGAGGCAGTTGCGGGAGGGGCTGCTGTTTTCCGATGATCTCCTCCACGCTGGGGACGACGTCAATGATTAATTGCCCATTGGGTCCTACAGCCTTGAGAATTTTCCTTCTCCATTCGGCAATGGAGGCAGGGGATTCTGAAAGAATGAGTTGCATTAATTGTTGAAACGCTTGGATGATCGCGTGATAAAAGATACCTTGTTTGAATTGATCGCACTTGCCGCTGATAAAATATCCCCCCATTTTAGAAAGGGGCCGTTGAATTTCTTGGATCAATACCGATTTTCCAATTCCGGACTCTCCACTGACAAGGACAAGCTGACATTTCCCGGACACTGTTTGTTCAAACCTCTTAAACAAAGTTTCAATATGTTTCTCTCGTCCATACAGTTTTTCGGGAATAAATAGGTGCTCGGGAACATCTTTTTGGCAAAGGGCAAAGGGTGCGATGGCCTGGTTTTTTTCAAATTGTTGTAAGCAGTTTTCTAGATCATAGACCAAACCGCCGGCACTTTTGTAGCGATCTTCGGCATTTTTTTCTAAAAGCTTGAGAATGATCGTTGAGATCATCATCGGAATATCGGGGTCGATGTGGTGGGGAGGAAGGGGATCTTTCGTCATGTGCTGATGGATCAGATCCAAGGGAACAGGCGAGGTAAAAGGGGGGCGTCCGGTGAAAATCTCATAGAGGAGCACTCCTAAAGAATAGAAGTCTGTCCGATAGGTGACTTCTCTGTTGACTCTTCCCGTTTGTTCCGGAGAGATGTACTCGAGAGATCCTTCAATGGATTCAGGGGCTTTTGCCGAGATGATTTCTCTTTCAAGACGAGTGCTTAGGCGAAAGTCGATGACTTTAATTGTGTTTGTGACCGGGTCCACCATGATATTTTGCGGTTGGAGATCTTTGTGAATGATATTTGCCCGATGGATGTCCCGTACTCCTTTTGCGATTTCAATGGCGATCATTAATCCCTTTTCCGTGTCTATCTTTTGTGATCTGATCAGCTGTTCCAGGAGGATTCCTTTGACATGTTCCATCACCAAAGCGACCTGGCGATGAACGGGAACCAGCGCATAGGATTCGACGAGTCTTTTTCGACCTTTTAATTCCCGCATCATTTCATATTCGTGTTTTAATCGCGCGATTTCAAAGGGGAAAGGATGGTCCGAGATCGTCGTTTTAATGAGGACAGGCTGCCGATCTTCATCTCTCATCGCACGGAACAGGCAATAGCGGTCGTTTCGGGGCAGCATCTCTTGCAGGGTAAAGTTTGGTATTTCCATCACATCTCCCCTTTGGGAAAACAGGTGAAAAGCCGAATACAGACTTCGGTAAAACTTCCCTTTTTTTCCGTTGAGGAATTAATGAACAATTTTCCTCGATGCTCGTGGACAATAATATCGTGGCTCAAGGAGAGTCCTAGGCCTGTTCCTGTGCCTACAGGCTTCGTTGTAAAGAATTGCGTTAACGTCTCGTCAAGGATGTCTTCCGGAATGCCCTCCCCATTATCGCGAATGAAGATGTCGACATATCCTTCCCCTTGTTTTGTTGCGAGCGAGATTGTCGGAGTAAAATCTCCGTCAACGGCAGTTTTCTTTTGATGAGCGTAGTAAAAGGCATTTTCGATAACATTGAAGAAGACACGAGAAAGGTCTTGGGGAATCGCTTCGATTTCAGGGAGATTCTCATCAAATACTTCTTCCACGAGGATGTCGAATGTCCTGTCTTTTGAAAGAAAATCATCATAGGCAATTTCTGACGACTCATGCAGTAGGTCATTGACATTGACAAGGGCAAGTTCTCCTCTTTTCACCTGCCCATGTTCTAACATCAAGTCCACAATGTTTTTGATGCGGATTCCGTTATCGAAGGTTCTCTTTGACATTTGGCGCACATTCTCAAGAGTGGTTTCCAATTCTTCTACATCAACGTTTTCTGACTGCTTTAATAACTCTTGATCTATTTCCTCGAGTTGCTCGACGATAAGTTCAGAAAAATTATTCACAAAATTCAGAGGATTTTGAATTTCATGCGCGACACCTTGAGTGAAGAAACCCAATGCCGATAGCTTTTCTTGTTGGATGATTTGTTCTTGCGCCGCATGAAGTTTTTTTAGAGCATTTTCGAGTTCTTCCGTTTTGTTTGTCAGTTCGATCGACCGTGCATCGACTTTTTGTTCTAGGGTATTTTTGTATTCCTCTAGCTCTTGCATCGATGTTGTCAGATTGGTATAGAGGGTGGCATTATCAATCGCAAGAGCAATTTCTGAAGAGAGTAATCGGAGAATTTCTACCCGATCCGCTCTGAATGCATCCTTAATTGCAGCATTTTCCAAATACAGGATTCCAATGAGAACTCCTTTATGAATCAGGGGAAGGCACAAGAGCGATTGAATCTGCTTGTTTGCGATATAGGGGTCTTTTGTGAACAGCCCCTCTTGACAGGCAGAGGGCAAAACGAGAGGTTCTTGGACTTTTTCGACGTAGGTAATCACTTGTTGAGGCAGCAAGCCGCTGTTCTCTTCAAGAGGCAAAGAGGGCAGCACCATCGCTTCTTGTTTTTCTTCATCCCATTCGGCAATCATTGACATTCCCCCCTCTCTCGACAGCAGTAGTAATGCTTGGGTTGCCCCTGTTGTTGAAACCACGCTTTTGATGAGCTGAGGAAGAAGTTTTTCGGGAACTAATTCTCCCGATATCTCTTGGGATGTTTTCATCACTTCCATGAGGTTGATCTCTGACGCCCCCTTTTCAATTCTTTTTGCCGTTCCTATTGCCGATGCGAGAAGCATGCTTGGATAAGCGGCCTTTAACTGCTCTACTTTGGTCGTCGCTCCCCACTCCTGATAGCCCCAAAGCGCCTCTTGAAAAAATGCTTCGGCAATCTCCTTTCTCCCTTTTTCTAACTGATATTTCCCTGCAAGTTCATTTCCGATTGCCTCGTCGTGAATAAATCCATTTTTTTTGGCCATCTCAATGCCTTGGAGATAGGTGTCTAATACGTCGAGATCGGGATACTTGAGCCGCAAGTACTCTCCTTTTGCAAGCAAATAGTAGTGTTCTTTATTTTTTGGACGGTTGATTGCCCAGTCTTTGAGTATATCGACATTCTTCCGCATGGTTTTTAGGTAGTGTTTTTGTGCCCGTCTTTCACTTTGCCTATAAAGGCCGGCTAAGGTTAAACATTCGAGATAAATCGCGTGGATATATACCTGAAAATGCACGCGGCCTGTTAACCTTTTAATCCCTCTTCTTAGCCAGATTCTCGCCTCTGCATAGTTTTTGTGAAGAAAGAAAACGTATGCCTTGAGAAGCGAGAGGACGACAATGGCATAGTCGTTTCTCTCATTTTTGTAAATCTCCCACTTTTCCGTTTCGTTGTAATCGGAGTTTGTGAGTGTTGTGGACGTTTTTGATTTCCCTTGCAGAGTAAAGATATAGATCCGCAAGATCCTTACCAATTCGACGGAGCTTAGGTTTTTCGATCGTTCGTTAAAAACGTAGGCTTTGTTAACATCTTCCAATAAGGAAGCAAGAGAGACCCCCGAATGGACTCCCTGCCAACATAGGTAGTACAGGGAGTAGCCTGCGTAGAGAAGGTCTCCGAGAACCAAAGCTCTCTCGTAAGCTTCCCACAGGAGTTTGTTGCATCTTTTTAATGCATAATTCCTGTCTGCGAGAAAAGCTGCTAAAACAAACCTGGCAAAGTGGTTCGTGGGTCGATTTTCATATTTACGAGAGAGTTCAATGGCAAGCTTACCGACGTTGAAACTCTTCTCATACTGTTTTGTTGCCCATGGCCAAATGATGCCCAGAACAGAAAGCCCCATCAAAGCAAAACTTGACAAGCCATGTTTCAGCATCAAGGTTAATCGGAAGCTCACGACAAAAAATAGCGGTTCGTCAACGAAAAAAGCAGCAGGTAAAAGCGTATAGAGAAGCTCGGAGATCAGCAATTGTTGATGATCTGTCATTTCAGGAAGCTGCCGTATGGCATCGACTGAATATCGATATAAGAACCATCGGACGTGAAGGAGCTCTTTGAAGAACACCGGTTTGTTGATCTTTCTAGGAAGAGGATAACCCACCAAAGCAAGAGCTTGATATCCCGTATCGATGGCTTTATGATACTCTTGTTTCATTTGGTAAAGGCGATTACACAAGCTGAGTATTTGGATTTTTTCTTCCACCGTTTGAACTTTCTTTAGCGTTTGCTCGAATTGTTGATTAGAACGTTCGACATCCCCTACATGATAGAGGCATTCGGCAAGTGAGATGCTTAAGTTGTACCACAGCGCATATTCCGATTCTTTTTGCTCTTCGCTCAGCCATTGCAATCCAACCTCGGCAAAGCTTACAGCTGATTGATAAGAAGAGGCATTCTTTGATCTTGTAGATGCAAGAAGATTTAATCGAGAATAGGCCAGTTTTTCTTCCGGGTCCTTGACGATGTGCAAAGCTTTATTGAGGTGATAGACGACATCGAAAATCGTCTCTTCAATCTCTTCTTTTGAGGTAGAGGCGAGCAATCGTTTCCCGATTTCATAGTGGATTTCTTGTTTTTCTTGAGCTGACATGAGGTCATAGGCCGCTTGTTGTACACGGTCGTGGGCAAACTTGAAAAAGAGCTCGACATCTTCGTATCCATAAAATTTGGCGATCTTTTCATCATATTCTGCGAAAAATTCATAGGTTTCTCCAAGGGGGATTGTCAATCCCTTTTCAACTGGGTAACGTAGGATGTTTGCTACTTTAGGCTGCTCTTGTTGGGTTACCTCTGAAAGGGTTTTGAGGCTAAACACGTTTCCAAGGGCAGAGGCGATTTTTAATAGTCCTTGCGTTTCCGGTGTGGACTTTTGGATGGCTTTACCGAGCAATTCGACGACGTTGGCAGTCGCTTCTATCACTCGTATCGACTCCGCATCCCATTCCCATTGTTGGGTTTGAGCATTGAAAAAGATGCGTTTATGGAGGTATAGCGTTTTCAATAATTCTTTAATGAAAAAGGGGTTGCCCTCTGTTTTTTCTTTGATGATACCCGCCAGCTCTTCGAGGTTTTTTTCCGGCTGATAAAAAGTATCGGAGAGCAATTGTGTGATATGACGGCGATGTAAAGGCTGAAGTTGTATGTTCACGACATTATGCGAGGTTTTATCGATCTCCTCAATAGCAAGTGCCAAGGGATGATCCGGAGGAACTTCATTGCTGCGGTAAGCCCCAAAGACTAACAAGTGTTTGATGGTGACGTCGGTAATCAAAGATTTAAGCAACTTTAAGGATGCCAGGTCGATCCATTGCAGGTCGTCTAAAAACAGAATCAAGGGATGTTGTTTGGAAATAAATGTCTGGATAAATGCTTGAAAGTAATAATTAAACCGATCGCGCGTCTCTTTTGGCGGCAATTCCGGCAATGGGAGTTGCTTTCCGATGATGGCCTCGACATCGGGGACGACATCAATGATCAATTGACCGTTAGGCCCCAAGGCATCTAAAATTTTTCGTTTCCAGAAGGCAACGGTCTCTTCGGATTCAGAAAGAATTTGTCTGATTAAACTTTCAAAAGCTTCAATGAGTGCGTTGTAAAAGATGTTTCGTTTAAATTGGTCGAACTTCCCTGCAATAAAAAATCCGGCAATTTTAGAAAGTGGTCGTTGGACTTCTTGAATGAGAACAGACTTGCCAATTCCGGCGTTGCCGCTGACGAGGACGAACTGGCATTGGCCTTGAACCGTTTTTTCAAATGTCCGAAATAGGAGATCGATTTCCCTTTCCCGGCCATACAGTTTCTCGGGGATAAATAGATGCTCATAATGATCTTGTTGGGAAAGGGGGAATGTTTCGATGATTCCTTTTTCCTGAAGCTGTTGCAGACACCTCTCCAAATCAAAAATTAAGCCGCTTGCGCTTTTGTATCGATCTTCTGCGTTTTTTGCCATGAGCTTTAAAATGATTGATGAGATCGCCGCAGGGATGTTGCGATTGATATGGTGGGGAGGGACGGGATCCTTAGCGATATGGAAATAAATGAGTTCTAATGGATTAGGAGAAGTAAAAGGAAGCTGTCCGGTGAACATTTCATAGAGGACTACCCCTAGGGAGTAAAAGTCCGAACGGTAGGTGATTTCTCTGTTCATCCTTCCTGTTTGTTCAGGGGGGATATACTGTAGGGAGCCTTCGATGAATTCCGGAGCTTTAACGGAAATCCTTTCCCTTTCAAGCCGAGTACTTAGGCCAAAATCAATGATTTTAATTTCGTTTGTTTCGGGTTGGATGATAATGTTTTGGGGTTTGACATCCTTGTGGATGACATGGCCGAGATGAATCACCTGCAGAGATTTTGCGATTTTCAAAGCGATTGTCAACCCAGTGGCAAGATCGATGGTTTGCGATCGAATCAGGTGGCTCAAGGGGATTCCTTTCACATCTTCCATGACCAGGGCGACCTGATGACCATAGGGTGCCAGCTCATAAGAGGTAATCACTCCATAGCTGCCTTCGAGGGCCTGAGTGATATCGTATTCGTGTTTTAGCCGGGCGATTTCCAGGGGAGGCGGGTGGTCGGCAACAATTGCCTTGATGATCACACTTTCTTCTCCCCCTTTTCGGATTCCGCGAAACACGCATAAGTTGCCTGTTTGGCGGAGAGTGCTTGTCAAAGTAAAATTAGGGATTGTGATCATATTCACCTCTAACACTTGCGCTATCTACCGCGAGTTTTGGTCCAAAACACACGTAAAAGGGCGGAAAGACATTCATTTGCGTTACTTAGGCAGGGTAACCATAAATTCGGCATATTCTCCTTCTTTTGCATCCACGGTGATGGTTCCTTGATGTTTGTTGACGATATCCCAACAGATCGACAGCCCAAGTCCCGCTCCGATGTTTGCCGGCTTTGAGGAAGAAAAGGGGCGGAAGATGGTATCGATAAATGCTGTGGGAATTCCCTCTCCATTGTCTTTCACAATGATGACAATATTGTCAGCATCTGCCTTCGTTGTCAGAACGATACTAGGATCGTAGGATTTTCCAAGCCTTTTTGATTTTTGTAAGACCGAATAATAGGCATTGTTGAGTAAATTAATGAGAACCTGAGCGATGGCAGAAGGGAAGGCAGGGATTTTCGGGAGATTTTCATCAAAGTTTTTTATGATTTTGACGGAGAAGGGGCAATATTCAGCCTCTATTGCGTAGCGTGAGAGTTCGATGGATTCTTCAACAATCTGGTGGATATCTGTGAGCGATTTTGCCGACTCTTCTTGACGCACATGAGTGAGCATGTCATTCATCAAACATTTTGTTTTGTGGGCGTGTTCGGCAATTTTACTTACATTCTGTTTAATCAAATGAAATGTCTCTTCGATCTCATGATTCTCTTTTGTGCTGTCTTTTTGAATAGCGGCATGTAATTCGTCAAGAAATTCAATCGAAAGAATGGAAAAATTCGTCACAAATGTGAGGGCATTTTTCACCTCATGGGCAATTCCGGCAGTCATTTTCCCCATCGAAACGAGTTTTTCTTGAGAACGGATGATGTTTTCGTATGTGTTCAGCTTTTCTTGCTGATTAGGATTTTCCGAGCGCATTTTGCCAAACACATAGTGAAGGAAGCACCCGCAGATACCTCCCAAAAAGAAAAGAACAATCATTAGGATCCAATACAACATAGCTCAACTTTTCTCCGGTTGATAACGGATAGCGACTAATGAAATATCATCCCACTGGGTAAATGTTCCGATGTGGGATTCGACATCATGCATAATCTGTCCTGTGATGTTAGCAGCGGATTTATTTGCACATTTTTTTAGTGATTCTTTCAATCCTTTAAAGCCGAACATCTCATCGTTTTCATTAAAGGCCTCAAGCACTCCGTCGGTGTAGAGAACCAAGGCATCCCCGGATTGCAGCTGGAAGCAGTTTTCCTGGAATTTTGTCTCGTCGGAATTCGGATCCTCCCCGACGATGCCAAGCGGCATTCCGGAAAAGGTGTTCACCTCTTCAATCGTCTCATTTTCATGTAAAACAAGAGGATGATGGTGGCCCGCATTACAGAAACACACCATTCCTGTCTGAATATCGATGGTGCAGAGAAAAACTGTCACAAACATAAAAGACTTGTTGTTTTCCGTTAGAATCTGATTAGCAAGGCGAATAATTGTCAAGGGGGAACTGGTGTACATCGAAATCGAATGGATGAGCGTTCTTGCTATAGCCATAAATAAAGCTGCTGAAATGCTTTTTCCTGACACATCGGCGATCAAAACGCCAAAATGGGTTTCATCGATGGTAATGATATCGAAAAAATCTCCACCCACATCTTTAGCAGGTTTGATCAGACCATTGATGTCTATCGCTTGATTATTGGGGAATAGATTAAATTGGTTGGGAATGATGCTGTCTTGGATTTTTCTTGCAATTCTCAGTTCGGCGTTAATTTCACCTAGCTCCTTTTTTGCGATACGGGCCTTTTTGACCATTTCGCACAAGGCGGCGGTTTTTTGGAATGTTTTTTCCAGGTCGTTAAAATCGATCGGTTTTGTGACAAAGTCAAACGCTCCTTCATTCATCGCTGCACGGATATTTTTCATATCCCCATAAGCGGAAACAACAATGGCTTTCAGAGGACGATCCAGGGCGTTCATTTCTCCTAACAGAACCAGTCCATCCATTTTTGGCATGCGTATATCGGTCAGAACAATGTCAATGTCTTTATCGGCCTCTATTGCCGATAGGGCCTCTACTCCATTGCTTGCAAATGCGAAAGAATAGGTTTCATCTTTAATTTCTTTACGAAATTTTTGTCTGATCAGCAGTTCAAAATCCGGCTCGTCGTCTACGACCAATATTTTTATTCCCATGGGATTTACCTTGCGTATAAAGCATTATTAATTAACTCGTCCCTCTATCTTTCTTTTAATTATAGCAAATAATTATTAATACATAAAAAAATTATTTTTTTAGAGAATAGGGCTTATTGGCAAGTGGATTATTCTAAAAAAGGGGCAACAGCTCAGAGGGTGTCTACAAAGTCAGAAAACAGGCGATTTTGAGCAGATTTTGCCGTCATTTCGCATGCCCGGCAACTCAGCATACTTCTCAAGTAGGTGAGTTGCCTGGTATGAGAGAGGGCGATAGAAGATGCCAAAAGCACCTTTTCTGACTTTGTAGACACCCTCTCAGATACATCCGAAAACAACCGAGCGGTTAGCAGGGACGTGGATTTTGAAAAAATTCCCAAAAAATCAATTTTTAAATATCTATAGATACCCCATGGGCGAATTGTTAATGCGTTATGAGACCTTCAAACTGTAAAGGCTCGTTGCCTAATTCCATATTCAGTTTGACACACACCGTATGAGCTAGCAATTTTCTCCAAAATCGAGAAGCCTG
>JBAUVX010000230.1:0-9765 GCA_049583465.1 Waddliaceae bacterium
CAGGCTTCTCGATTTTGGAGAAAATTGCTAGCTCATACGGTGTGTGTCAAACTGAATATGGAATTAGGCAACGAGCCTTTACAGTTTGAAGGTCTCATAACGCATTAACAATTCGCCCATGGGGTAAGTTATCGATTTTCAATGCAAATGATTTTCATAAATAAATTATTTGCATCTATTGTCGTGTCTCATGAGGGAAAGTTCAGCCTCACTTGCGAGCTTAAAGACCATACTCAAGGTCGCTTGACGGGAGCAAGGGCTCAAAAGACGGTTAAAAATCACTTGCGTCTTTTCCTGAGTCCTGCGATTTGTCCACTTTAGTCGTTTGCCAACATAGGCAGTAGAGACGCTGCACCTGTTTCGAAGGTTATAACCCTAGCAGCCAAGATTTAAAAATCCCCTTGAGATACAGGGTTGGAATCACTGTCTCGACGCTGGGCACACGCCTAGCATAATTTACATTGAATAAATTTCTATCATTTCTTTACTCTTGTACCTTCAAAATATTTGAATGAGGAGTTCGAGCCATGAGTCAACCTTTAGATGGGTCCCGGTTAAGAATCTTTACAGCCGCCGGGGAAGCCGGAATAACAGAGCAGCGAACAACTACCATGCCTTTTCCGGGCGATGTACAAAAGAGGATTTTCTCTTTACTGACGCTGGAAGAGTTGCGCATCAGCTTACGAGAAAGAGTCAGTGAGATTGGTCAAACGAACCCTTCGAAGGCTAGTTTGATATCCACAAAAATTCTTTTTTATCAAGGAACAGCTAGAGAGAGAAAAGAATTAGAAAGTCTTGGCATACAGGTTCCTGATACTTTTCTGCAAGGCGGTCTTCCTGGAGGGATGCTGAGAGAGACAGCCGGACTCCTTTCCCCCTCATTAAAAGGAGCACTTAAAATTCTCGTAGAAGGGGACGAGCAAGAAGTCCGCAAAAAAACTGCCGATACGTTTGTGAAGGCAAAAATCCAGCTGCCCAACGGCGAATGGATTGAAGGACTGCACTCGGGAGAGCGCATTTTAAGCGATCCGGTACGTTCCCTCAGAACTTTTGGAATGAAACGCTTTTACCTGCTCGCCAATGGCCATGGAAAGTTTATTTCGGAAAAGGTGGAGTATGAAGGAAACTTTCTCAACAATCTCTTTCATGATTTGGAAGGAAAGGCCAAATACTTTATCGATCAGGAGACTCAATATACCGGAAGTTTTCTCAATGGAAAAAGATCTCGACAAGGCGATTTAGAAAAGTACAATCCTGAAAAAGGGGAGTTTTACCTTTATTACTGCGGTACATGGAAAGAAGATCAACCGGAAACCGGAACATATTATTCTTCTCAAGGAATAACGATTGCCCGCATCCAAGATGGTGTCATGCAGGAGCAGCAGCGTGTGACAAGTGAGTTTTTGCCTCTTTCAAGTCAGACGCCACAGAACCTAAATGCGGGCTTTTTAGAACCAAGTGAGGAAAAAGATGCAGAAGAAGGACTACCACGCGGTCTTTTCAATTTCCTCTCTTATCCAAGGAGTGAACCTCAGGGTAGAGCACAGGAACCATCAAAAAAAAGAACTCCTTCTTCTTCGTCTGTAGGTCCCTCAAAAGCATCTCGAGTTCCCATTTCCTCTCCGCCATCGAAACCGAAAGTTCCACTTGTGAGAACACCCCTCCAACAAAATTTTTGGAACGGATCCGGCTTGAAGCTCTTGAACTCTTTGGGTTTTTTGGACTTCAATAGATCGGAGCTTCTCGTTGAGTTTGCCTTCGGAAAAGCCGACTGGGAAAAGTACTTTGGAGAGGTTGAAGAGGAGCCTCTACTGCCTGCAGACATTCAAAAGATTTTGAGCAGTCCCTGCCCCTTTTGGGAAGGGAAGAGAGTACAAGATACCCATATCCTGACGCTTGTTCCAAAAAGTGTCAACGGAAGACCTCTTACGCTAAATAGTCTTGAAGAATTGATCCAGCGGCCACGAGGAGGAGGACATGCGACAAAGTATTCCTACTGTCATGCTAGTGTAAAAGAAGAATTTGGAGACCGAGGAATTGATCGGTCTTGTTGGGTCTTGATGACGAAAGATATGATAAAGGGAAGCCTCAGTCAGAGCTATGATAAACAACGCGCTCTGATAGAAGAGTACGCAAAAAGGACAGGTCTCCATTATGAGATGCCTCATGCATTAGAGGCGGCTGCCAGCATTCTCATGCACCACGTCAAGACCGGAGAGAGGCTGTATACTGACAAGACCTGGACCTACACCCGTTGCCAAGAGAAAACGAAAGATGGATGGTCATCATTGATGGTTGGGGGCTTTTCTGCCGCGGGCCTCGACGTCATCTACTACGAATACTTCAGCGCCTGCGGAGTTGGGGGTGTCCGGAAGGATTTCTAGTCCATTGGTACTGAATGACTTGGGAAAGCGCCGATGAAAATCGGCAAAGAGGAGCGGAAGAAGGAAGCTCAAAAAAACTAAAAAGACAGCAGCGCTGTTTGTCAAGAAGGATTCGAGGATCCAAAAATCGAGATAAAATCAAGAGGAAGATTGCCAATACCCATTACAGGATCTATTGCCGGCGGCAAGACTATGAACCTATCTCACTAAACCATTTTTGCCGATTTCTTGCCTCTTGGGCTGATTTTGCGTTCAATTTTTCACTCAACTTTCAATAATTTGAGATCAAAATTCATCACAAAATCACCCTCAAGATCCAAAAAATCGGCTGAAAAGCGTTTAGTGAGATAGGTTCATCTGCATAAGTTGACGAGTTATTTGACCTTGTCGGAAAGAACCTTCAACTGTTCTCAATGCGGTCTCGAAATGGATCGAGACCTTAACGCTGCTTTATGCCTAAATAACCTTTTTAGTACGGTAAGCTCTACCGGAATTGACGCCTGTGGACAAGACGGATAGAGAGGAAAGAAAATCTTGCAATGATTGCAGAAATTTGGAAGATGATATAGAATCGCCTACAAACTGTGTTTTGTCATGTGGCCTAAATCCTATAAAGATTATCCGGTTGATAGCCCTCTCGTTCAACAGCAGGTGGAGCCGGGTCGGGGAATCGTTGGATGTGAAATGCACGATCTGAATGGGTGGGGGGAAGAACATCATATTCCTGCAGAAAAACAGCGAAAGGGAATTGTCTCGACTCTACTGTTTGCTTTGTTTGGACGTCAAAAGAAAGGGGAATAACACGGAGCCATGGAACAGCAAGGGGAGCATACGTGGGAGAGTGTGATTCAGTATCATCGTTGTCCTGAGTGCGGGTGGATCATCGAAAGCAGAGAAGGCTATATTTACGTGTTGGGCCGGTATCAAAAACAAGTTGATTGCGATCGCTGCCACCATCGCTTTACCCTTGTATCGCCGAGAAAACCCTCCTTTGGTCCGCTCATTGGCCATCCACAACCTATAGAAACCGAGTGGGGTTCGTAGGCTTTATGCTTGAGATCGGCAGAAAAGAATTCGACCCGTTGGAAGAATCGATTGCGATCGATACGTTAGAGAGATACTCAGGATCTCCCGCTTCCATCTTTCAAGACTATTTACTTCTGACGAACTTTCCCCGTTATGTGGAATATTTTGCCGAGAGCAGGAGGGTGAGTATTCACGAGGGTTCTATGTTCAAAACGGCACACTCTCCTCGAGAGAGAATTTCCATATTGGATTTTAAGATCGGCTCGCCTGCAGCGGCTTTAGTGGTCGATCTTTGTGCGAATTTGCCTGTAAAAAGCAGTTTAATGCTCGGAATGTGCGGGGGATTAAGAAAGCAATTCAAGGTTGGGGATTATTTCGTCCCTGTTGCTGCAATACGGGGAGAAGGAACGTCAGATTTTTATTTCCCTCCTCAAGTTCCTGCCATGGCAAACTTTCTCGTGCAAAAAGCGGTGGCAGATGTATTGATAAAGGAAAAAATACGGTACCATATCGGGATCACCCATACGACAAATAAGCGTTTTTGGGAATTCAACAAAACGTTTAGAAACATGTTATTAATAACCCGTCCCCAGGCTGTTGAAATGGAATGCGCAACGCTTTTTATGGCCAGCTACCACCATAAATTACCTTTAGGGGCATTACTCTTGATATCAGACTTACCCCTCGCCCCTGATGGAGTGAAAACAAAAAAAGACTCGGAAATGGTGTATCTCCGGTATACCTCCAATCATGTCGAAAAAGGGGTAAAAATTCTCCATGAGTTGCATAAAAATCTAAAAAAGCAACCGAAAGGAGTCTATCGTGGAACCCGTCGCCGTTTTGAAAAAGTTCGGAAAAAATAACCCCGGTGCAATGCAGGGTCAAATCCAAAGGTTCAGTCTATTTTTCCAATGGGTTGAAAGTTTTTAGGGATGTGTGCATATTTGTAGCATTCAACAATTTTTTTACCCGGAGGCAATTCATGAGTATAACAGGATGGGTTAACATCCCCGGTTTCCAGACACGAAGTGTGATGTTTGGGTTTGTCAGCTTTTATTATGGCCAAGAAACGGCCGAAGATCTATCAGGTTTCAGATTGACCGTTGATAATACGGTTAATTTGGTGTGGAACATTTTTCTTCGAGTGATCAAAGGCGCTGTCATTTATATGGCGATGACAGCTGTATGCCCTCCCCTGACTCTAGCACGATCAATAGGGGTGATTGCTATCGGTGGACTATCCTATCTACTCTCCAAAGAGATATCATCCCCCCAACCTGTGCATGACTTCTTAGCAGAAGCAGGGAAGATCGGGATAGTTTCGGGGTGTTTGCTGACCATGGCGTGCGCTATGAAGATGCTAGGCTTGGTGTAGTCATTTCCCTTTGCTGCTCTTCTTTGCAGGCCTTGCCACCTTCGTAACATGGCGTTGTTTTGGAAAGTCGAGATAAGATTAGAGTTAAAATTTTATCCTTGTAAAAAAAGAAATTTTTTTATAAAATGTTTTTTTGTTACTATTGAAATATTCCTCTTATAAATTTAGTTTGTTATAGAAAATACTTATGGAACAATTATACGCAGCCGCCGAAATCATCAGAGACTTTGTTTGGGGAGTTCCGACGTTATTGTTTTTGATTGGAACGGGGCTCTATTTAACGATCATTTTGCGCGGTATCCAATTTCGCTACCTCGGTTATGCCTTCAAGCACATATTCTTCCCGCAAAAAGGAGGGGGGGAAGGAGATATCAGCAACTTTGAGGCTCTCATGACCTCTTTGGCAAGTGCAATTGGAACGGGAGCCATTGTGGGCGTCTCGACAGCCTTGGTTATTGGCGGGGCAGGTTCCCTTTTTTGGATGTGGGTGGCAGGCATTTTTGGCATGGCGACAAAATACGGGGAATCCCTATTAGCAGTGAAATTCAGAGAGCGTGATAAGCGCGGGGAAATGATCGGCGGCCCCATGGGATATATGGAAAAGGGGTTGGGCAAGAAATGGCTGGCAATCCTATTTGCTTTTTTGGGAGTCGCGGCGACGATCGGAACAGGAAATCTTGTGCAAGTGAATGCCATTGCAGATGCCATGCAATCAGTTTGCGGAATTAATCCTTGGTTGACCGGTGCGGCCACCTCGGCAATGACCGCGCTGATCGTTCTTGGAGGAGTCAAGAGTATTGGCCGAGTGACCGGAATTCTGGTTCCGTTTATGAGCCTTTTTTACCTAATTGGCGGGGGGGTGGTTCTTTTTTTTCATGCCTCTCAGATTCCCGCAGCATTATGGCTCATGGTGACGAGTGCATTCCAGGGGCAGTCTGCCGTTGGCGGGATGGTCGGAGCGGGGGTGATGAGCGCTCTTCAGATGGGGGTGACGCGCGGAGTCCTCTCAACAGAGGCGGGTTTAGGGATTTCCTCCATCGCCTCAGCTGCAGCAAAAGCAGATTCCCCATCTCAGCAGGCAATCATCACCATGACAGGTTCTTTGCTGTCGGTATTGCTCGTGTGCACAATGACCGGGCTCATCATTATCGTGACGGGAACATTAGAGGACATTGATCTGTCGGGAAGGATTTTTAGCGGGGTTTTTTTGGTGAATCAGGCGTTCAATTCGACACTCGCAGGTGGAGAATATCTCGTTTCCATTGGGTTAATTCTTTTTGCTTTTTCTACCATGATTGCATGGGCTTATTATGGGGAAAAATGCGTCGAATACCTTTTCGGTGAACGAGCTGTCTTGTTTTTTCGTCTTATGTTTACCCTTCTTGTCGTTCCGGGCGCAGTCATCGATCTGGGTTTTGCTTGGGCGTTTGCCGATATTGCCAATGCTCTAATGGCCGTGCCGAATCTCATCGCTCTCCTTGGCCTCTCTACGGTGATTGTCAAAGAAACGCAGGCTTTTGCGAAGGACTTAAAACGAGAGAAAAGCCAAAAAAAACAGGGGATAGCTGTTTGGCTTAAACCAAAACCACCCTTTCAATAGGTATGGAAATCTGACGGCTCGTCAAAGAGCTCAGCGAGTTTTTCTTCGATGTATCTGAGTTTTTCTTCTGCTTCAAGCAGCCGTTGGTTTTGCTTTTCGATCAATGATTTAGGTGCTCTTTCTAAAAAATTATTATTAGCAAGGTGATGGCGAATTTGCTCAAAATCTTTTAACAGTTTCTCTTTGTCTTTTTGTAAACGGGCAACTTCCTCTTCTTTCCGCTCTTCAGGCATGGGAATCATTACTTTGACGTCTTCGACATGCCCTCTCGAAGCGAAACCCAATTCCGGTTCTTGCTCGTGGAAGTGAATCCCGGTTGTGTTCACCAAAGCCTCGATCATTTTGGCGTTCGTTTGCAGAATAGAAACGTTGCCGCTCTCTTTTTTTCCTACAAGATAGACTGTGATCGGGGTTCCTTGAGGAATTTTCATTTCACCACGGATGTTTCTGATCGTGTAGATCACCTTGCCAATAAAGAGAAAAGACTGATTAATCGTTGGGTTGATGTCCTCTTCCCTGATGACACGTGGATAGGGCGCAACAATGCAAGCGGGGGCAAGAAGGGCTTGAATTGCTTCAGCAGTATATGGATCAACGTCCGGAAGAATTTTGACCCCTTCAAACTGTTTGATCAGTCGTTGAAACAGCTCTTCTGTGATGAAAGGGGCCATCGGATGGATCAGGCGAATTGCTTGACATAAAACGATGGTAAGGAGCTTCTGCTTATTTTTCCTCTCCTCTTCAGTGCCGGTTTTCCCGAAGAGTGTGGGTTTGGCAATTTCCACATAGTATGAACAAAATTCTTTCCAATAAAACTCATAAGCATCGAGGGCAGCTTGGTCGAAATGGTACGTTTTAAGGCGATCATTCACCGTTTTGACAGTTCGATTGAGAACGGAGAGGATCCACCGGTCTTCTAAGCAAAGATGTTCTTCATCCAGTCCTTGGCTGAATTGCTCGGCAGTTAAACGATCGCCTTCATCGAGGTTCAGCAAAACAAATCGTGCTCCATGCCAAATTTTGTTCGTAAAGTTTTTAAACTCCTCAAAACGCCTCCTGTCCAAGTCGATTTCCCATGTTTGTGAAGCGCTTGCACAAAGAGCCATGCGTACGGCATCTGTTCCGTACTGCTCGATCATTTCAATCGGATCGATGATGTTCCCTTTTGACTTTGACATTTTCTCCCACTTGCACAACACATCCTTTGGAGCTTTCTTTTTACCTAGGTCGTAATCGAGACGCTCTTTTTCGCTGAGATAGACAATGCCTCCCTCTTCTCTTTTGCGCCAATAGGATTTGCCATAGATAAGTGAATGAAGGTACACTTCGGGAAAAGGGGGAGTCTGTAACAGATACTCCCCCATCATGATCATGCGCGCCACCCAAAAAAAGAGGATGTCATGCCCTGTGATCATTGTGGAGTTGGGGTAGAATTTTTGAAATTCCCGAGTACAGTCGGGCCAGCCCAGTGAAGCAAAGGGCCAAAGAGCCGACGAAAACCAGGTATCTAAAACATCGGGATCTTGCCTCCACTTGTCGGGGTTTTCCTCCACCTCATTTGGAATGCCGTCACCCTCGTGGCAGATGAGGCGATCAGGATTTTCCTTGTGATACCAAATAGGAATGCGGTGCCCCCACCAGAGCTGCCGGCTAATGCACCAGTCTCGTAGATTATCAATCCAATGGAAATAGGTGTTTTGCCAACTGGCGGGAATCAAAGAAACCTGCTCGTCTTGGATCACCGCTCTCAGTTTTGGGGCAAAGGCGCTCATCTTGACAAACCATTGCTTTGAGAGGTAGGGTTCAATTGTTGCTTTTGATCGATAGGAAACCCCTATGCGGTGAGTATGGGGTTCCACCTTTTGGACGAGCCCGAGAGATCCCATTTCCTTGACGACAGCCTCTCGCGCTTCTTTCATAGTCAGCCCCTGAAATTTCCCCCCTTTTTCATTAATCCTGCCATCAGCAGTCATGATATTGATGAAAGGAAGATTGTGATCAATTCCCATCGCGTAGTCATTGGGATCGTGCGCAGGGGTGACTTTCACCATTCCCGTTCCAAATTCCGGATCGACACGAAAATCTCCGATGATGGGAATTTCTTTTTCCATTAAAGGAAGAAGAACCGTTTTACCGATACATCCGGAATACAGAGAGTCCTTGGGATTAACGGCAACGGCGGTATCTCCGAGCATGGTCTCAGGTCTGGTCGTCGCAATTGTAGCATATCCGGTCTCCCCTTTGATGGGATAATTAAAGTACCATAGGAACGATTCTCTTTCCTCATATTCCACTTCGTCATCAGCGACGGCAGTTCTGGTCAGCGGATCCCAGTTCACAAGGTAATCCCCACGATAGATCAGCCCCTCGCTAAACAGTTTTTTGAAGGCCGCACGTACAGCGCGATTATTGCCTTCGTCCATGGTAAAACGGAGGCGAGACCAGTCGCAGGAACATCCTAATCTTTTGAGTTGATCGAGAATCCGGCTTTCGCTGTTTTCTTTCCACTTCCAGACGTGGTCAAGAAATTCCTCGCGGGTAAACTCGTTTCGCGATTTTCCGGTCGTCTCCATCAAATACCTTTCGACAACTGTTTGCGTGGCAATTCCGGCATGGTCTGTTCCCGGGACCCACAAAGTTTCATAGCCGGACATTCGCTTCCATCGGGTGAGGATATCATCGAGGGTATTTCCCAAGGCATGTCCCATATGTAAGACTCCGGTCACATTTGGCGGGGGGATCATGAGACAGAAGGGAGGTTTTTTTGAATTCAGATCGATGCCAAAAAAGCCTTTGTCGTTCCAGTACCGATACCACTTAGATTCAATGGCCGGGGCGTCATACGTTTTTGGAAGTTTTGACATGAGATGAATGGTGCAATCGCAGGTTTCTTCTACGTTAATTTATCACACTGAATCGAACTATGCAAGATCTTGGATTTGAATAGGCATCATAATCACAGAGTAGAGACGAGCGAAGCCTTCTTGGGGAACTCCTAAATAACCCGCTGTTATTTCCCAATAGGGGTCGTCGAAAAACTGGTTCGCTCCGCGTTTTAAATTTTTATATAACTAATTATGAGTTGGTTAAGAAAATTAAACGCGGAGACGAAGAGAAACAAGTTAGAGCTTATGGGGCTCCGCCCCAAACCCCGGCAAAGGGGCCAGCCCCTTTGCAATCCCTATTAATAGACCTTGTCACAGGTTTAGGAACTTCTGGCTTTTTCGGGATATATCCTAAAATAGTCATTATAAACCTGAGTTTCGGGTTTTAAATGATCATCAATTGCCCTTCAGTTTGACTAATATTCAGTGATGGTTTCTTGGGTTGGTGAACATATGCAGCTAATCCGGAAAGCAGGTTAATCAGAAAATTCATAG
>JBAUVX010000231.1:0-8261 GCA_049583465.1 Waddliaceae bacterium
GGTAAAGGGGTGCGGAATGTGGGATGTTCGAAGAAATTTTGAAATTAAGCCAAAAAAGTGTTCAAAAAATTGGGGGCGATACAAAGTTTGGTTAAAGGGCCGGCACGCTTAGAGTGAATCATGACAAACCCCCGCCTTAAGGCGGGGAATTATTGAATCTATTCGCTGTTTGAGCGGCAAAAATTGTCGAGACTTCATTCAGTGGAATTGTATGGAGAAGCTGCAATTCGGCATCTGCAAAAAGTCTTTCAAAATCTTGACGCGAACGCTCTTTCCCTTCAGTCATTAGCAGCATGTTGATATTCAACAATGAGCCGTTATGGTTTTGTAATACATTTTCGACAATATATAAGATGTTGCAAACGGAAGATGCTTGTCTTAAAAGGTGAACGCAGTTTTCATCCGACCAATCATGCAATACCCGTGTCAGAAGTGCACAGTCAACGTCGAAAGAAGGCCATGGCTGAAAGAAATCAGTCCCAAAGAGTTGCGTGCGATGTTTTAAATGGGGAGGGATCTCTACTAAAGAAATGACGCCTGGAAGATCGAGCAGAATCCCATGGAGATGGGAATGTTTTGAGAGAACCTCAAAGAGAAGAGTTCCGCCGGATCCGCCAAGATCCAGAACAGTGCGGTGCTGTTCAAAGTCAATTTTGGAGCACAGCATTTGATAGTCATATTTTGCATATGTGGAGATGACCCTGTGATAAAGCACTTTTTTCTCGGGATTTTTTTCAAGGTAGTCAAACCAGGAGGTGTTGTATAACGCCTCAAAGGCGGACTTTTCAGTTTTTAAACTGTCAATGAGATGGTTCCAAACTTCATAATGCTCTTCCCTCCACAATTGCTGAGCAGGCAGAAGGGAAAATGGGTGGCAGGTGGTCAGAAGCCGGCCTTTTGGAAGCAGATCCCAGATGCCGGATTGGCAACGCACATATTCCATTTCTGCAAGAGCGTTGAGCAGCTTTTCCGTCGATGAAATTGGAAGCGAGATGTGATCGGCAACATTCTTGGATGAAGAGGGGAGGCAATCAAAAACGTTGAGCCTGCAGGCAGCATCCAGTGTATAGAATTGCCAGAATGAGACAAGTTGAGCAGAAACGGCATGGAAGGATTTATCAGATTGTTCTTTCAATACAGTGAGCGGATGCCCTTTTTCGTCAATCAGAAGAAATGATCCGTTTGATGTTTCAACTCTCGAGACACCATTATAAAATGGTTCGATGCTTTTGTATCGAAAGGAATATTGAGGCGCGCCTTCTTGGTCGATATGAAACCATCCTTTTTCATCTTTGGCCCTTGCAAATCCTTTGTGAAAGCAATCTAGGTCAATAAAGCGTTTTCCGTGCAAGGGACGTCCTTGAAAATCGATGTGCGTCCCAAACCCTTCATCATCGAAAGCGACTGCATAACCATCCCTAAAGTCTCCGACATACTTGAATTTAGTGGCGTAGGGGCGTTCTCCCTTATGGTCAAGATGAAAATAGCGACCATCAACATCTTTGACGACACAGTAATGTTGTTGGTAGTTTCCACACCAGGCATATCGATGTGAATAGCAGGGTTTTCCATCCGGCAAGATGTGATAACATCCTTCCGTTGTTTGAACAGCAGCACGTCCATGATAAAACCCAAAGGTTCTTAAGAAGCGATCGTCATAAGCTGCTGTTCCAGACGAGTCGATGTGATAGGCGCCGGATTCGTCCAAAACAGGCGCCAGGCCCGGCTCATGAAACTTCAGGATCGAATGGAACCTTGCATCGTAAGCGGGATGACCATTCAACGTATGATGGGTCTGATCCAAGGCAACTTCAAGTTGCTGCCAAGAGTTTTTTTTTGCGCATGTTGCATCGTTTACAGACTGCATGTGCGAGGTAGTTCTCCTTGAGGTCCAGGTAAGCGGGGCTAGTCCAAATTTTTCCGATTGAAGTGTTGTTTAAGTTGCCAAATTCTCCCAATTTAAGGCGCTCCTCATTGGGAGCGCAGCAAGGATTGAATCGTCCTTCTGAGGAGACCCACGCCTCTTGATTCAGAAAAGGGCAGACTCCATCGGGAATCAATTCTTCGACTGAAGAGTCGTCGAGGGAATAGATATTCTCTAAAACCACCCTTTTTCCATTTGGTAGAAGACACTGCTCTGCGGCTTCCATTGCTTGAAGGGCAATCCGATTCCATCTCCTGATGGAATCTTTGCCTCTTCGCATATTTTCTTGCTTCATCTCTTCGGTGAATACCCAGAGATGATGTCCTTTGACCCGATCAACCCCAAGTTTGGCAGCAAGCCTGACCACATCCGGGAGTTCTTCAAGTCCCGTTTCCAAGAACGTCAGCTGAAAAGTGACCCTGCAAAAATTGCCCCCGCTGTGAGCAATTTCATCTCTGATGCGGATAAAGTCTTGGACATTCTGCAGCCGTTTTTCAAAATTTGATCCGATCATGATCAGCTCAGAAGTTTTTTTTGTTGCCCCGTTCCATGAAATTTTTACGTCTGAACCGATTGGCACGATTTTCTTGGCCCATTCAACGGCGCCGTACTTTGGAAATGTCCCATTTGTCGTGAGGTTCATTTTTACATGAAATTCATGGCATAAGGCAATGATCTCTTCGAAATGCCGATAAAGCAGTGGCTCCCCCATGGTAGAAGGAATGATTTCGCGCAGGGGAGATCCTTCCGCTTCTTGAAGAACTTTGCGGATGAGAGCAATGTCCATTCTTCTGCGAGGCAGTCCTTTTTCCTTCCTAATCGATTGACAAGGACTGTAGATCGAATGCTCCTCGCACATCACGCAGCGGAGATTGCAATCGTCGGGATTGGTATCAAATGTGATGCGCCACGGACCGGGTTTGTTAGGCATGCAGGCACTCTTCTCGTTGTTTGATCATTTGATGATAGAGCTCTATGATGCGCGTTGTGTGTTCTTTGATGCAAGGAATACGCTTATCTCTTGATTGGAGGTAGCCGCCGTTGCTGATCTTGCTTTCTAAACCGGGATTTCGGACGAGCCGCTCCATTTGTGCAGCAAGTGCATGGGAATCTCGGTGTTTAAAGAGAAGACCATTGATTTCATGGTGCACGTACTCTTTCATTCCGCCATAGTCAGCTGTGATGACGGCAACTTTTGCTTCTAAAGCTTCATGGATCACAAGAGGAGAATTTTCTCCCCATATCGAAGGGACTACGATTGCATCGATGTGATTAAACACCTCTCCAACGATATCATCGTTACGATATCCTCCTATCCAATGAATTTTCTTTTCGATTTCAGTCCCTAGCGTTCGTATGTAAGCTTTGAGTGATTGGGTGAAAGGCGACAGTGGAGCTCCCCAGATTTTTAGCTGAGCGTTCCGATGGATTTGGTTAAATGCTTGAACCAAGTGGAAGATCCCTTTTGCTTCTTTATGCGTGCCGATATAACCAAACACAAAATCGGTTTCTTTTTGCCGGTTTCTTCCCTGAAGGCGATCGCGATGAAAACCGTAGTCAAGATAGAGGATTTTATCGGGATTGACATGGAAATCGTCGATAAAGCGATTCATAAGATACTTGGAAGGTGCAAGGTATAGGTCGACTAGCTTGCTCATTTCTCTCACATGGTCCATTCGCCGCCCGACCCAATCTGTCCAATACCGGAAGTCGTCGGGGCTCTCTTGGTTTCCAAAATACCTCCAGTAGCAGTTCTTTGCACACTTTTGATTTTCCTGGGAACCGCAGACAGGGTAGAGGTCCGCGGCCTTGGTATTGGTCCCTTGCAAAAATTGTCCTCGAGGGCACATAAGCCAAAAGTCATGGAGGGTGAAGACGAGTGGAATATGATTTTGATAGGCTTGCGAGATGATGGAAGTAGACAGATGATTGAGATGCCCAATGTGGACAATATCTGGCTGGGTTTCTTCTAGCAGATGCTTGAATGCAAGATCGACACGCGGATGTTGATAGCCATCTTTAGCGTGGCACATGTTGATGAGGCAGACCCGAATGGTTTCATCTAAGGGATCGGTTTCCCATTCGATAGAATACTCTTGTTTATAGCTGTTCTCTTGCCGGGTAAAGACCGTGACCTCATGCCCTTGACGAGCCAATTCGTGACAAAGCATTTGAGAATAGACTTCGGAGCCCGCATTGTATCGGTAGGGATAGCCATGGATGACTTTCAAGATTTTCATTGGAGTTCTCCCATTTCAACGGAGAAGCCATCTAAAAATTGCGGAATTTGAGGAGGTGTTTTGAAGAAATAAGACTTCAATAGGGCGATGATGAGATCATGGGTGATCATGAGGCAAGGAAACAGTTTGATTGTCTTTAAGTAGTCGATGAACAAAAGGACTCCTTCTTCAAGGCTTTTCATTCCCGGAACAGGGGTGGAGGAGCATGTTTGATTGATAATGTCCATGATGGAATTTTCGAGGAAATAACGTCCAGTTAGTTCCGGGTTTGCAACAAACACCCCGGGATTTCCTAAGTAATTTGAGTAGTGGATTGGAAGTTTTTGCTTTGCCCCTTTCAAGAAAGATAAAGCTGTTTCTTCGCACCGGACGAGGGGGCTCGAATGGACTTCCCCCCATTGAAATGTGGACAAATTTTCTCCTACTTTCTCTGCATCCTCTTTTCCCTTCTTTGTCAAGCGCGTCTCATGACCGAAGGAGCCCGGTTTGAAAGGGCTTCTTTCGGCATGCCTTAAGAATAGGATATGCTTTCCTTGATCGAACGGATAGTTAGCGTACCACATGAGTATCAGCGTTTTGGAAATTACTAATGGCATGAAGCCGGAATTGATGGATAAGCCGATGCATTCCCTCTTCAATTGAGACGCATGCTTGCCACTTCAAGACTTCTCTTGCTCGGGACGGATCACCGAAAAAACGGGAAACGTCAAATGAACGAGATGGCTTTTCGGTGAGGGAAATAGGGACTGCGCTTGCTTGCTGTGCAATGGCGCTGATGTGTTCCAGAGTAGAGCTGACACCTTGCGTTAAATGAATAGGCTTTACAGTCTGTTTATTACCCGCCATGATTCGAATCAGAGAGACAAGTCCATTGATCACGTCATCCAGGTAAGTAAAATCGAAGGAATTTTCTTTTCCATCAACACGGATCGCGGCCCCCTCTGCCGCAGCTCTGCAAAAAGCCGGAATCACACGGTCGGGATAGTCGTGAATGCTGCCGTATACGTTTGATAGCCGGACAATTGCGGCTGCAATTCCTTTTTGCTCTGCTTGTTCAACTCTTTTCTCTGCTTCTACTTTGGATTCACCATAGATATTGATAGGCTTTAACGGGAACCATTCTTTGACCGGAAGTTCCTTGGGTTCTCCATAAACTTCACGGCTGCTGGCATAGATGATCCAAGGTTTCTTATCAGAGGCAACAGCTGCGTTGATGACATTTTGGGTTCCTTCGACGTTTGTCTCCCAACATCGTTGAGGCATTTTTTCTCCATCAATCACCCTTGAAATGGCGGCTAGGTGAACGATCCCATTAACAACGGATGCTTTAGAAAAAACTGCCGCAGCATCTAGAAGGTCCCCATAGTCGGGATGTTCAGAATCATGTTTGAGATCGATCCCCAAGACATTGATTCCAATTTTTTCCAGGCAGCATTTCAGCGCCGCGCCAATCAAACCTTTCGATCCTGTAATCAAAATTTTCATAAGTGATGCATCTTAATGATTTTAATGTTTTTTAATCCATCTTTTTATCCATCTCTCTAAAACCAGCAAGTTGAAAAGAGGGCGGGCAAACTCTCCTTGTTCCTCATCGTTCTGAGAAAGGAGCTTGATCACCCCTTCTTTCGAAATGAGACCCAATGCATATAAATCGCCTTCTAACAGTCTTTGCTTTATCCAAGTTCTCAAAGGCCCTCGAAACCAGTCATTTAGAGGAACTCCAAACCCCATTTTCTTTCGTTCTAAGATTCTCTTCGGAATGTGATCCTTCATAGCCGCCCTTAAGATTTCCTTTCCCCGCTGTTTGGTGCCTACCAGGCTTTCAATTGGACAACCAAGCGCAAAATTTGTCACCGCTGGCATGAGAAAGGGACACCTCGACTCCAGGCTCATTCCCATGCAAGCCCTGTCCACTTTCATCAGAATATCATCTGTCAAGTAGGCATTCATATCTATCCAAGAACGGTTTCTAGGATGGTCAATGGAATGGGATCTCATAGGGAAAGGATTTTTGTGAGGGCCAAGCCACTCCATCACAAGAGAAGATGAGGGGGCAAATGTTTCTAGGTATTCATCAAAGTTTCCCGAAAAAAAATAACGTTCATATCCAGTAAAAAATTCATCTGCTCCATCTCCGGTCAAAACAACATCCACCCTCTCTTTTGCAAATTGCGCTAAGCAGTATGTTGGAATCATCGACTCATCGCCGAAAGGCTCATCATATAAATCGACGATGGAATCAAACTGCCTTTTCAAAAAATCTGAATCGCATTGGATTGAAAAGTGGTTTAATTTCAAGGCTTCGGCAACTTCTTTTGTAAAACTCTCTTCTGAGTGTGAGGCCTCTTGCCAGTGCAAGGAAAAAATGGGAGCACCCTGATTTTCCCCGGAAAGTAGATAGGCGATCGATGTGGAGTCCAAGCCCCCGCTTAAGAAAGCCCCCACCGGACGATCTGAGGTCATGCACTTTCTCACAGATGATTGCAGAATATCGAAGAGGTCTTGAGGTTCAGGTAGTGTTTTGGTTATCGTAAAGCTTGGAGTAAAAAAACGTTGAATTTTCACTTCAGAGCTTTTGTACTTTAAGCAACAACCTGGTTGAAGCTTATGGATGTGCTTCCAACCTGTTTTTGGATAAGGAATGTAGCTGTTTTTTAGAAAAACAACAATATCTTCCGGATCAATGTTCCAATCAATGTGAGGCCAATGTCGGAATGCTTTAACCTCCGATGAGAAAGTGAGGGTTTGATCTTTGACTGTGTAGTAGAGGGGTTTTTCACCCCAGCGGTCTCTTGCTAAGGTCAGTGTCTTGCTATGTTCATCCCACAATGCAAATGCGAACATTCCTTCGATGGTTGGAAGGAAAGCATCTCCGAATTTTACCATTGCCTTTAATAGCACTTCCGTATCGCAATTGGTGTGAAGCTTATGCCCATGTGAAAGCAGCCGGTCTTGAATGGCTTTCTTATTATAAATTTCACCATTAAATACAATCGTGAACCCTTGAAACGACATCGGCTGATTTCCCTTTTCAGGATCTTGGATTGCTAGTCGAGCTGCCCCCAACGCTATCCCTTCTGCAATGAAAGAATTTGTTTGATCAGGCCCTCTTCTCCAGAGTTCTCGGCAGCTTTTTTGAGTCATTACTCTCAAGGTCGATTGGTCATATTGCTTTCCGACAACCCCAACTATTCCACACATGAAGCTTCTCGTATGTTCTCTTGCAAAATTTCGCAGTTTAGAGGCTCGTATCTTTTCATGCTATATCGAAGAAGGTCCAAACCCTCGCTTTGGCTCTTTTTATCGTGATTATGAACATTTCCTTTATGCAGTCGGTAAACATAGATTGGGGTGTCGATAAAGGCGACATGTTTCGGATCTGCTAAAAGTTCAAGCATTGGGTATACAAAGGCGCTATCTCCCGAAGCGCGAATGAATTCTCCGCTGGGGTTTTTGAAACCTTTGGGATCGATAAAATCCCAAAGCCAGCGCTTGAAGGTGCGCAAATGAAAACATCTAAATCCATCCTCTCTAAATGACCGATTTTTCCAGACCTCAAGAGAATATTCGGTGTTCACGGTTCTCTTATCGAAAAAATAGTCTGGCATATGATCTTGATAAGGCCTGAAATCCAAAAGAACATTCCCATAGGTCATGACGATATTGGGATCTTTGTAGACTTTGGCAACTGTTTGAAGGGCATGCGGAAGAAGGTAATCATCGCCGTCAAGCAAACAAACGATGGCCTGCTTGTCCTTAATTAATGGGACTCCCTTTGAGAGGGAACCGATCTGATAGTGCCGTTTCTTAAGAGTGGCTAATGTTCCATTGACTGATTCAAGAAGCTCTCTTAATTCTTTGTTTTCTGTGTCGGTATAGCCCGAAGAATCATCAACATAAAGGGTTGAGATATTAAATGAGCCCTGTTGCGCTTTGATTGATTGGATGCATAGGTTTGCAAAAGGCAGCGCTTGATGTCCCGTTATAACAAAGGTAAATTGGTTCATGTGTTTGACGTAAGTAATTTATTTTTATCGGTCTGCCAAGATTACTCTGAAGAATGTATTCTTTGCAAAAATAATTTATAGAGGCTTTCC
>JBAUVX010000232.1:0-1701 GCA_049583465.1 Waddliaceae bacterium
TGGAATTAGGCAACGAGCCTTTACAGTTTGAAGGTCTCATAACGCATTAACAATTCGCCCATGGGGTTATTAAGGTGTTGATGGGGAAATAGACGTTGAAGGTTCTCTTAATCTTTCCATCCCAGGATAGAATGACCATGAATAAACCGACAATTAAAGCCGTCGGGATGGTTGCCAGCTTCAGTTGCGGAATCATCTCTGCTCCGCAATTGACGACGATCAAAGCATCCTTGATATCGCGCAAGACAATGTCATTAAAATAAGAGAACGTCAACATTAAAGACATCCCCAAGAATAAAACAATATGTTGCCTTAAAGACTTCATTTTTATCTCTTATTTTTGTCTAAAATGCAAGTTTTACTAAATGAAAAAATAAAGATCAATTTTATTTAAAAATTAATCCTCTTTAGTTAATATCTCTTGAATTTTTTCTGCCAGATGGCTTGGATCACGCAACCCGCTGTTGTGGCCTTCGGGGATTCCCATGAAATATTTGTTGTCTTTTGGGCATGTTTCATCTTCCAGAAGGGCTCTTGCCAAGGAAGATTTTGCGGGAATCACGTCGTCGTGAGAAATCAAGTCCGGACGTTTTGAAATATCCGTATACGTCTCCACATTAGCTGTTTGCATGATAATTTCGGGTGCTTGCAGTTTTTTTGAAGACTCCACTGAACTCATATTCCAGCCGAATATCTTGATTAAAAACCCGAAGGGTTTCAACAGGATCTGTGAAACAAGGGTGTCAAGATCAGAAAAAGTCTGGTGTTTGACAAAAACATACTTCACCCCCTCTTTGAGTTTATGTGTGCTGAGCGCCTCTCCTTGCACTGCACCGCCAATCGAGTGGCCATAGCCGATAATTTCCGTTGCACCAATGCCTTTGTCTTGATCTTCAAGGAAATTCAACATTGCGCGATAGGCTTTAGCCATTGCATTTCGATTTGGCATCCCCGTACTTGCCCCTACACCGGGGTAGTTGAAGAGGATTCCGTTTCCATCAAGAGAAGTCAGAATCGACTTGAAGGAATGAGATACAAACTGGTCTTCGTAAAATTCTGCATTTCCATTCGAGAACAGGACCCATCGGCCATTTGCTAAGGTAGAAGTCTTGCCTACAATATAACCATCAATGGTATAGCCGTCGGTTTGGACTGAAATTCTCTTATAATTCCAATCACCCTCATTGTAGGGGTTCAGTCGTCGTCGCTGTTGATTTGCATACGTAGGGTTAAACAATTGTTGTAATGACGCCGGCACAACAAGGGCTCCAATTAGCGAATGAGGCAACCTGATGATGAAGGAAAAAATATCTTTTGCAATGCGCCAAACTTTATGTTCGGTGTTGTCTTTATGTTCAGTGTCGTAGGTATAGATTGGCTTGGATAGCGCCTTTTCATACCTGCTCTCTTTCACCATTCTGGCGTCATATTCATCGAGCCTTTCATAAAAGGCATGTTTGCCGCTCAGCATTTGTCTAACAGTAATATCAGGACTACTCATTGTTTCAACCCCTTTTTGATTTGAGAAAGTTGAGACCGATTATACATCAATAATTGTTAAGAAATGATAAAGAGCTGATCTTTACCCACAAGTCGCATCATTATAGGTTAGCTCCCCACAACATGTCTTGCAATCTCGTATAACCTCCCCAGATCGTTTGCCACCCAGGTTCCCCATCCGATTTACGACCTATAAAACCT
>JBAUVX010000233.1:0-2440 GCA_049583465.1 Waddliaceae bacterium
GCGTATTATGAGCGGGTCTTAGGCGTTCAAGAATCCTGCTCTGGAGATCTTAATCATATTGTGTTGGCTGCCACCAGAGATATAACAGAAAGTTGTGTTTGAGATGAAAAGAGCGTACCCTATGAAATTTTGAAACAAAAAATAAATTTTATAGGAGATACGCTCATGAAAGATGATGTCATTTCTTTGGATAAATTTCACGCATCAAATGAAATGCACAGCCTATTGGAACAAACCCTGAAAGATGGAGCTCGCTTTCTGCTTCAGCAGGCTATTGAAAATGAAGTAAACGAATATCCGGATACGAAGAAAAATATGAAGAATTCTGAAGGGCGGAAGCAGTTTGTGCGCAACGGTTACCTTCCTGAAAGAGAATTGCAGACGGGAATGGGTCCGATATCTGTAAAGCAGTCTTGGGAGGAGGAATACAAAAATTGGAATAAGCGCTGTCTTGAAGGAAAGCGTTACGTTTACATATGGGTTGACGGGATCTATTTCAATGTTCGCCTTGGAGATGATCGGATATGCTTTCTTGTCATTCTTGGCGCTCTTGCCGATGGTACAAAAGAACTTGTAGCGATTCACAATGGCTATAGAGAGAGCAAGATTTCCCGGATAGAGGTTTTGGAGAACTTAAAACGCCGAGGGCTACACACAGCGATAGAAGATGTCAACGTAGTCAAAAGCGGCAAAAAGGCGTTAAACGCCGTTGCACAAGAAGAAACTTGTCTCAAGGAGTTAGAGAAAGCCAAAAACGAGCAAGAAATGGCACAGGAAGCAGGAAGCGTGATAACGGAGAAATATCATCCGTTCGAACTCGAAACAGGGGTGGCACGAAAAGGAGATCAGCTAACAAAAGAGCTTTCAGAGGCATATGGTCGACTTGAGTCAATTGTCGAGCAGGCGCAGTGCACGGATAATCAAAAGAAGAAGTTAAAGAAGTCGAGAGGCATGGTAGGAACCTTTATTACTTTACGGGCCCTTAGTACAAACACTGGCATTTTTCTGTTGTTTTGTGACAAGGTTAGCCTTTAATTTACAACTTAATGAGGAAGAAAAAGAGCTATTCGAACAATTTTTGCTGCCGATAGCCTATTTAAAAATGGTAGAGGGACGCAGTAGTGACAGAGAACGGGAGCGAGCAGAAAACACGCGCAAAAAACTAGAAAGTGCTTTGAAAACACGAGATGGGCCCTTGCTTGAAGAAGATCATTTGGAGCAATTACAAGGAGGAGCGTAACAGTTCAGAAACCCCCTTCTTCGTCGGGGGCATCTGAAAGAAAATAATGCGGAGTAAAATTTTTATTGCATTTAGATAATCGTGCTGGTATCGTGTTTTTCATGAATTCACACACAATAATTTCCATACCAACTCTTTCCGGTGAAGTATTCGAGGCATTGCCCGAATCGACCCGTTTCTATATTCGTTATCTTGAAAGCAGAGTTCAACAGCTAGAGGCCCGTGTTCATGAGCTGGAGGCCCGACTTTCCAAAGACAGCTCTAACAGCGGCAAGCCACCCAGTAGTGATGGCCTCAAGAGAAAGTCAAAAAGCCTAAGGAAACAGTCCGGCAAAAAACCGGGCGGGCACAAGGGCATGTCGGGAAAGGATTGGCACAAGTTAGCAATCCCGATGTGGTTGTCATTCATACGCCTACCAATTGCGCTGGATGTGGGTCAAATTTAAATGGCGTCGGAGGTACTATTGCCGAACAACGCCAAGTTTTTGATATTCCTCAGCCGGAGATCAAAGTCACAGAACATCGTGTTGAAGAAAAAAAATGTCCATGCTGTAATGAGCTTACCAGGGCATCGTTTCCAGAAAATGTCAGGGGCCCTGTTCAATACGGAGATCGGGTCCAGGCATTAATCGCCTACTTTTCTCATGAACATTTTATACCAGTTGATCGTGTATGTGAGATTTTTAAGGACATTTTTGGGGTAACCCTTTCTCCTGGAACTTGCGTAAATGTCGACGAACGGTTATTCACAAATCTTGAGGTGTTCGAGGCTAGCCTGAAGACATATCTACTCGCAGCCCGTGTTTTACATTTCGATGAGACCAGCATGCGATGCGAGAAAAAATTGCACTGGGTCCATGTAGCCTCATCGCAACTGGCAACCCTTTACACCGTGCATGCCAAGCGCGGTCAGGAAGCAATGGATGCGACGGGTATTTTACCCGCATTTCAGGGAATAGCAATCCATGATCACTGGTTTCCATATTTCGCCTATAGCCAATTGAAGCATGGATTATGCAATGCCCACCATCTGCGCGAGCTAATATTTGTCCATGAACAAGAAAAAGAAGACCGGGCTAAGCAAATGCTTAACTTTCTTATTTTGGCGAACAAGGAAGTGGAAAAGCATGTCGAACAAGAAGCTCTACCTGGAGAGATTCTGCTACAACTAGAGCAAACTTACCAACAGATTATTACAAA